>ONLM01000290.1 GCA_900318695.1 uncultured Eubacteriales bacterium
CAATACAGTGCGCGAGCTGAAAGTCGCCCACGTAAGGATTGGCGGTGTGGCGTTCAACCGCGTTGCGCATGAGCGTAGCCGTAAGGGCAACTATTACTACTATGAAGAGTCGGAAGTCAAGAATCGCCGTACGAAGGCCTCGACGGGTGACTCATCACAGAATTCCGCTTCCCGTAATGCCCGCCGTGGGCGTCGTACAACGGCCGATGGTCGTTGATTATACGTGGAGAATCGAGAGAACCGACTGCGCGGAGTGAGAACTCCGTAAGGTGGACACGTTCTAGGGGAAGGCAGAGATTTGAGGCAACGAGTCGTCTTTATTGTGGAGACAGTAGGCGGAGGCGTACGCACGCATGTACTCCAGTTGTTGAAGAATCTCGATCCGGAGCGCTATGAATTAACGCTCATCTACGGAGAACGATATGACCACGTGTTCGAGTCACAGCGTGAAGAGCTGGCAAAGCACGTCACGCTGATTCTTGATTCCAATCTGGTTCGTTCCGCTGGCCTTCGGGCGAGTTGGAAAGCGGTGAAATCCCTACGGGCTACATTGCGCCGCATCAAGCCGGATATTGTGCACTGCCATAGTTCGATTGCCGGGCTTGTTGGACGTGCCGCCGCCAAACTGGAGCATGTGCCGAAAATCTTTTATACCCCGCATGCTTATGCGTTTGACGCGCCGGAGTTCTCTGCGAAGAAGAGAGCGGTGTTTGGATTGGCTGAGCGCGTGATGAGTCGTTGGGCAACCACACATACTTTCAATGTGAGTGATGGCGAATATCGCAGTGCGCTCAGGCATCACATCGATAAGCCGAGCAAATTCGCCGTGATTTACAACGGTGTCCCTGAATTGCAGTTGCCCACTCGTGCCGAGTCTAGACACCGATTGGGATTGGATGATTTGGTACCTCAGGATGTGCCGATTGTTGGTGTAGCCGCATGGCTTGACGCTCGCAAGGATCCGATGACATTCGTGCGTATCGCCGAACGTGTGCACGATGATGGCAGAAATGCGCATTTCGTATATATAGGCTCAGGAGAACTGCAAGATCAGGTGCGTGATTTTGTTGCTTCTCATCATCTCGAAGGATTCGTACACCTGCTTGGCTACCGACAGGATACCAGCCTATTGGTACGTGCATTCAATGTGTACTTACTGCCCTCTCTGTATGAAGGCATGCCATACTCGTTGTTGGAATCGTTGTGTGCTGGTGTGCCGATTGTGGCTACCCGCACTACGGGCAATGACGAGGTTGTTTTGCCTGGTGTCAACGGTGAATTGTTCGCTGTAGGTGATGTTGCACAGGGCGCCGCGGCCGTTGAAAAGTTGTTGGACGATTCCCCGACCTTCGAGGCGGTGAAGGACACCTACCGCCAGCGATTCACTGAAGGGGCAATGATCCGTAGAATTACCGAAGAGTACGAACAATAGTCGTAGGCCCAACGAATGGGGCCATAATGCCGGTCGAATCGTCAGACATGGCCGTGGGCAAGTAATGAATGTAAGGAGCGCAGCAAGCCATGATACTCATCAAGGTATGGTACCGGTTCACAGGGCTAATGCTGAAGTGGTTGTACCGTATTGTTTTCCACGGTGATTTCGTGTATGGCAAGCGCTTCCATATGCGCCGTGCATTTCAGCTGACAATTGAGAATGGTGGTCGCGTGGTTCTTGGCGATGACGTGTTCTTCAATGATTTCTGCGCATTGCATGCGCGCAAGAGCATCACTATCGGTGACGGTACGATTTTCGGCGAGAACGTGCGCATCTACGATCATAACCACCGATTTGCCGATCCGACGACGCCGATCAAAGACCAAGGATACAGCGAGGCTGCGGTCTCTATCGGGAAACATTGCTGGATTGGCTCCAGTGTGACGATTCTTAAAGGTGTAACCATCGGCGATAATGTAGTGGTAGGCGCTGGCTGCGTGGTTGTGAAGGATATTCCGGATAACGTCATTGTGCGGCAGAATACGGAACTGGTAATTGAGGAGATTAGACGATGAGCGAGCCGGTGCGCGTGCTCGTGCTGGACACGGTGATGGACCGTGGCGGTGCCGAGACCATGACGATGAATTATCTGCGGCGCATGGACCGCAGCAAGGTTCAATATGATTTTCTCGTCAACCGTGACTATAAGGCCGCCTATGAGGACGAGATTGCGGAACTTGGCGGAAAAGTGTACCGCATGTGTCCGCTATATCCGCAATATTTCGACAAGTACAAGCGTCAGTTTCGTGGGTTTCTTAAGGTACATCCCGAATATCGGATTATCCATTCCAATCTGGAGGAACGCAGCTATTTCGCGTTGCGTATCGCTAAGGAGATGGGTGTTCCAGTGCGCATCGCCCATGCACACAATCGTCCGGTGGGATTTGATTTGAAGTCTGTGGTTCGTGAGTACTTCCGTTTCCGTCTGCCTCCCTATGCCACACATTATTTCGCGTGTGGTCAGGAAGCTGGTGATTGGCTGTTTGGCGTGAAGAATCGCAGTAAGGTGATCCAGGAGCGCAATGCTGTAGATACAGCTCTGTACCGCTACGACCCAACAGTGGCTGAAGAGGTACGCGCGGAGTTCCAGACTCCTGAAGATTGTTTCGTCCTCGGTCACGTGGGCCGTTTCTTCCCTCAGAAAAATCACATGCAGCTTGTGGATATCTTTGCTGCAGTGCATAAGATGCGTCCGAATAGCAGGCTATGGCTCGTAGGCGGTGGAGAACTGGACGACAGTCTCAAGAATCAAGTCAAATCCAAGGTACATGAGCTTGGTCTTGATGAGAGTGTGGTTTTTACTGGTGTGCGCACCGATGTGAACCGCCTTATGCAAGGAATGGATTTATTCATATTGCCTTCCTTGTTCGAAGGTTTTCCCATGACCATGATTGAGGCACAATCCGCCGGATTGCCTTGCATGATTTCCGATAAAGTGCCGCCGCAATGCGATGTAACCGGGAATGTGCAGATCATGACTTTGGACTCCACTCCCGAAGAATGGGCAAAGCATATTCTCGATCAGAGTGACAAATATGCCGCGAAGTCTGATCGCGCCGACGGTGCGAAATCAGTAACCAAGGCGGGATATGACATCGTGAAGAACGCCGAATGGCTGCAGGATTTTTATGTGAATGCATTAGCCAAGGCTGAAGCGAGGGAACGCCGCTGATGGAACAAATAGAGACGGACCAAGTCGTTCATAATTGGCGTGACAACCATAATAAAAACGCCGCTATAATGCTGACATTCATCGTTATGATGATTGCGAAAATCATTACGCTGATGTTGCCGAAGAAATATTTTTTTGACAATAACCGTATTCTCGGTATGGCCAACGGCGATGATTCGGTCAAGGCATGGGGCGGCTCATATGAGGTGGCTGCGAATTTCTTCAAGACCGTTAACGTGTTCAATTTTGTCAAGATGACTGATTGGAGCTGGTTCCTCGGTCTGTTGATGACGGGTATCATTCTGTTGGTAATCACCAGAATTGACGAGCCGGATCTGCCTCAATTAGTGTTCCTTCTTGCTTGCGTTGGATTGCTGAATATTTATGTGTTCAATATCGGCAAGGACGTCATTCAATTCCTGTTCTTCTTTGCCGTATATCTGGTGATTATCTCGCCTATCGGCAACACCACGGTGAAGCTATTGATTTCATCGTTGATTCTGTATTTTGAAAGTACGGTGTTCCGTGCCTACTATATTCTGATTGCGGCGCTGGCCATTGCGGTCTATTGCATTCTGCGCCTGTTCCACCGGTTTGTTAATCTTCCTCGTGTGGTTCGATTACTGGGAATTCTGCTCAGTATGTATGTGCTGGTATGCGCGGTGATGTTTGTCGCACGTGTGGCCAAGCCAGATGAATTCCAATTGATTATGAGTGTTCGCGATGCCAGCCTTGCTGGTCGTGATGCGGATACCGAGGCCTCGGTCACCATCATTCAGAATTGGATTGGCGGTGATAGCGCATCGAGCGGCAATCTTCCGCTATTCCTCGTGAATTACGGTATCAACGCGGCCCGTATGCTCGTTCCCGTGGAATTACTGACGAAGGGCATGCAGTATATTCCATTCTTGCTTTTCCAGCTGGCGGTTACGGTATATTTGGCCAGTTTGTTTGTTCATGTCGATGAGATCGAGGATGAAAACCAGTTCCTCGCATTGTCCATTTTCTTGGGTTATTTCCTCGCGTCAGCTATTTTCGAACCCGATTTCGGCTCGTGGGTGCGGCACGAATCAGCGACTTTCCCGGTGCTCCATTTACTGGTGATGTCTTCCAACCAATGTGTTTCAGCATGGAAGGCCAATGCGGCGGCCCTTAAATCCAAGTTCCATAAGCAATCCAAACACTCATCGTCATGGGAAGGTGAAGTCGCGTGACGAGGTCGCATATCGCGTTTTTCTCTGGTGACATTACTCGATCCGGGGGCACGGAGAACGTTTCCATTATGGTGGCAAATGAGTTGGTGAAGGATTCCTCCTATAAGGTTTTTTTCATCAGTTTGTTCGAGGAGCAGCCACAACCGTTTTTCCCGATTGACGAGGCCATCAAACGGGACACTGTGTATTCGACAGTCACACACGGTATTCAGCATTACTTTGATACGGTAAAACAGCTGCGCGGACTGGTAAAAAAGCATCATATTGACGTGCTGATTGATATCGACGGCATTCTCGACATGTATACGTTGCCATTGAAACGTGGCACGGGTGTGAAGGTCATCTCTTGGGAGCATTTCAACTATCTGCAGAATCCCGGTGTGCCCTACCGTAAACTAACGCGGCCGTGGGCGGCCCGTAAGGCCGATGCCATAGTGACGCTCACCACAGCGGACAAGAACCTATATGAGCAGCATCTCAACCCCAAATGTCCGGTCATCGACATTCCGAACCCAATGATCGTACCGAGTCCGGCACCGGTATATGCTGCTGCGTCTCAGACGATTTTGAGTTCCGGTCGTCTGACCTATCAAAAAGGGTTCGACATGCTCGTGGATGTAGCGGAGCAGGTGCTTCCGCGGCACCCGGATTGGCAGTGGCTTATTCTCGGTGAAGGCGAAGACCGTCCAATGCTCGAAGAGAAGATAGCTCGAGCAGGCATCGGTAAGCAACTCATACTGAAAGGTCGAGTACCGGATACGGACAGCTACTACCGTAAATCCGCGTTTTTCGTGCTGACCTCACGGTTTGAAGGCTTGCCGATGGTATTGCTGGAAGCCAAGGCGTATGGTCTTCCCATTGTGAGTTTTGACTGCCCGACCGGACCGTCAGAGATTATTGAAGATGCACTCAACGGTAATTTAGTGCGTCCAGATGATATTTCTGGCATGGCTGAAAGCGTCAATCGCCTCATTGAAGACAGGGCAATACGCGAGCGGTATGCTCTGCATGCCGGTGACGGCGATGGTCGCTTTGCCAAGGAAACCATCATCGACCAGTGGAAGACGTTGCTGAACATGGTGCTTCGCCCGATATCAAGGTAGTGATACGAATGAACGACAATCTACAGCATTCTGCGGGTGCCCGGCGCATCTCTTGGGTAGACTATGGTAAGGGATTGGCCATATTACTGGTGTTCTGGGGGCATGCCATATGCCCGGAACCAGTGAGGGCTTCGTTCTATGCCTTCCATATCCCAGTGTTCTATTTCCTTTCTGGTTATGTGTTTTCCACTAGGAAATATCATTCGTTCGGACCATTCCTCTGGCATAAGGTCCGCACGCTCATTATCCCCGGCTTGACGTTCGGTTTCCTCATAGTCTTCTTCAAATGGCTGAACGGCTTGATCGCAGGCGAAGCGTATTCCGTGAACCCGTTGAAGCTGTTGATTGGTGTTTTCGTGGAATTGCGTGGCGGCGATTACTCGGTGATTCCATGGTTCTTCGTCAGCATATTCATCATCGAGCTTATGGCCTATTGGATTTTCGGTCTGGCAAAGGAACATGCTGGTGTGCTTTTGTCTCTGGCTTTGATTGCCTCCGTGGTCGGCTACTGTTATGCCACGTTCATTGGCAAAATCGTGCCGTGGAGTTTGGAAACCGCATGTACGGGCTTCGGATTCTTTGTGCTTGGGTACCTCGCTAAGTCCCCGGGTAAAACTTGGTTTGCCTCGATCACCCGACCGGCATGGTTGCCGCTATGGTTGGTAGTAACGGCTGCAGGCACGTGGTTGAATGTAACTATTGCCCATCAGCGTCTCGACGTGTATATGAACGAGTATGGATGGTATCCGTTCACCATGATGGGCGCGTTGGGCGGCATCGCGTTGGTGTTGGGGTTGTTGCAGTTGCTGGAATACCACGAGCGGACCGCTGCCGCCAAGCCAGTGAGTTCACTGTTGCGATACATAGGCAAAAATTCGTTCATCTTCTACAGTCTGAACCAAGTGGGATTGCTTATCGGAGAAGAGATCCTGGGAGCCTGCGGTATTCCTCTCAATAACATCACATGGCCATGGCAATTGCTTTGGGGAGGGGCTTGTATAGTGATTGCTGTATTGCTATGCGTTCCGATGGTCGAATTCACCAACCGGTGCTTCCCCCAAATCCTGGGAAAGCCGCGTCGTATTAGCGCTGCATCTTGAAAGGACACTTGACATGCCCACGCGTTCGGTAGCTCTGATTACATATCACGCTGCGCACAATAATGGTTCGTTCTTGCAGGCGTATGCCACACAGCGCAAGATTCAACAGCTTGGCTATGACTGCGATATCATCAATTTCTCGACGCCCCGGCAGCAATATCTGTATGACGTATACAAGAAGGTGTCTGGTCCGAAGGACATCGCCAAGAATCTGTATGCGCTGTTCCACCACAAGCTGATTCAACGACGTCACAACGATTTCACTAACCTTATGCACTCGGCGCTGCAACTCACTCCGAAGTTTTATGAGGACCTCTCCCAGATGGGTGATCTTGAGACACAATACGATGTATTCGTCTCCGGCAGCGATCAGATCTGGAACATGGACGCGTGGGATTATAGTGACGCTTACTTCCTAAGCTTTGTTCATCACAAGCCTAAGGTTTCTTACGCCTCCAGCATGGGCGGTCATATTCTTGACAAACGTGGAGATACGGCACTTGCTAACCATTATCGAACACTACTGGCTGATTACCAGGCCATTTCCGTGCGAGAGAAGACTGCGCAGGATTATCTCCAGCCGCTGTTGGACAAGCCGGTGACGCAGGTTATTGACCCCACATTGTTGCTTGAGCGGAAAGATTACGAAGAAATCACGGCTCCTCGGCTAGTCGAGGAACCGTATATCTTCTACTACGCGATTGACTCTATAGAACTCAACGACAGCGCGGCTAAGGCTGTGCAACAGTATGCTCAGGCCACAGGGTTGCCGGTGTATGTAATGTTCACCGGCAATAAGTCGTATGGTCTTGAGAAGTATGGATTCCATCTGCTGGAGGTGGCGGCACCGAACCATTACCTCAGCCTGATTAAGAACGCTGAGCACGTGTTGACCGCCTCGTTCCATGGCACGGCATTCTCCATTCTGTTCGGCAAACAGTTCCATGTGGTACGTGGCAAGCACAACGGTAAGGTCAATATGGATGACCGTATGAGCTCATTGCTCTCCACATGTGGTTTGGAGCGGCAGCAGCTCATCGAGGGCGAGGCTTGGACCGATGACGTCATCGATTATGAGCGTGTGTATCCGCTATTGGATGTGGAACGCAACCGTTCGCTGGATTATCTGCAATCGGCGTTGCAGGTGAACGAGTAACGAGTAAAAGGAGCACATCATGAAGGCTTTGGTGAAACGTCTCCTGCCTGAATCGGCATTGGCATGGTTACGCGGATGCGAATCCGATATGAAATTACGACGTGAAACCCTTCACCAGATGAAGCGGTTCCGCCGCAACTACGCAAGACGAGGCTCCACGCGCAAAAGTCATCTGGAAACTAGGATTGTATTCTTTACCCATCAGATTGAAAAGGGGCTGAGTCACACTGATTTCCGATATGGTTTCGGCAAAAAGGTGTTGGCTCAGATGGCGCCGCTGATGGAAACTCTGCGTACCACAGACCCGGACATCGCACATAACGAGGTCTACCGAACCGCTCTATCCGCATTGCACGAATATCGTGTGCGGCATGAGACCAAGCAATTCGATTTGACTTACGCCAAAGATCTGTTCAGCCAACGGATATGGAACGAGATTGAATTCACGAACGACCGAAGTGGCGGAGACCTTATCATCCGGAGTGCAGACAAGCGTGATAACGCAGAGCTTTCGTTCTCCCAACTTATGGAACAGCGCCATTCGGTGCGTGAATTCGCTGAAACCCCGGTGACGGTGGAAGAAATCATGAATGCGGTACGTGTCGCCATGCGCACGCCGTCGGTCTGCAATCGTCAGCCTACACGAGTGCACATCATCACTGATGCAGAGCTCATCAAAAAGGCCATGCCATTGCAGGGCGGATTCCGTGGGTACCCGATGCCGCCTGCGTTGGTGCTTATCACTGGTGACAATCAAACAATGATGAACCAGGATGAACGCAACGAATGCTATACGGATGGTGGACTGTTCGGTATGTCGCTGTTGCTCGCACTGGAGGAACAGCAGATTGCCGCGTGTCCGCTTAACACCATGTTGCCAATGAAACGTGATGAAGCGACGCGTGAATTGCTCCACATCCCGGACAGCGAATTCCTCGTTATGTACATTGCGGTCGGCCATTTCCGCGATGAGGTGAAGACCTGTAAGTCTCAGCGCTTTAGCGCTGATGAGATTGTGACGGTACACGCATGAGCGCTGTAACAAGCGAAAACAGTAACGCCGGCTTGCCATTGGTCAGTGTTGTGGTTCCGGTATATAAAGTTGAACGATGGCTTGATCGTTGTGTGAGCAGCATCGTGCATCAGACGTATGAGAATCTTGAGATTATTCTCGTTGATGATGGCTCGCCGGATGGAAGCTCGAAGAAATGCGATGAATGGGCAGGCCGAGATGGTCGAGTTGTCGTTTTGCATCGTGCCAATGAGGGAGTCTCCGCTGCACGTAATGCCGGTATGGACGCTGCCCATGGCGATTATCTGTGTTTTGTGGATTCTGATGACGCCGTTGAACCTCAATTGGCTGAAACCGCTGTGCGAGCCGCGCAACGTTATGATGCGCAGATAGTCTTCTACGCCAATATGAATGACCGCTACAACGATGAGGGAACACTGCTGGATTCCGCGCAGCAAAGTTCCGTGGCGTTCGTTGCGGAGACTGCTGAAGAATTCAAACGTCATTTTTTGGAACTGAGCCATGGCCAATATGTATGCCCGCCGTGGAATAAGTTGTTCCTGACTTCGTTTGTGAAGCAGGTCGGAATCCGCTTCCCTGAAGACGTTGTCGGTGGTGAGGACTCCGCATTCAACTTCCCCTTGTATGTGGCTGCGGAACGGGTGGTTGCCATTGATGAGCCGTTGTATCGATACTCGATGCGTGTGGGCAGCACCATGAACACATTTGATCCGCGTCTGCTGGAAGGACGCGTGAGCGTCCATGCCGCACTGTTGCCCATCATTCAGGAATGGAACCCGACATATCTGAATGATCACGATAATCGATTGATAACGAATGTGTGGATTGTGCTCTCTCTGCTATATGCCGATCGTAGACCGCAAATTCGGCAGAAGAGAGGAACAATAGTACGTGGTATCATTACCAATCCGGTGGTACGCGAATGTGCGCGCTCAGTGAATGCGGTCGGTACCAAAAATCGATTGATGACCGTGCTCATTCATAACGGCAATGTCTTAGCTACGCGAATCATCATGCGTGCGGTTAGCCTGTTGAAGCGGATAAGATCGAAGGTGTCGCGATGACGGGTGAAATGCAATTGCCGGATGCGTTGATTAGCGTGATCGTGCCGGTCTACAAAGCTGAGCAAACACTGGATCGTTGCGTAGGCAGTATCGTAAGCCAAACCTACCGTAATCTGGAAATCATTCTTGTTGATGATGGTTCGCCGGATGATTGCCCGGTCATGTGTGATACATGGTCAGTGAAAGATGCCCGCATCAAGGTCGTTCATCAGAAGAATGGTGGAGTGGCGAAAGCACGGAATGTGGGTTTGGCATGTGCCACTGGCGATTTGTTGGCATGGGTCGATAGTGACGATTGGATTGATCAGCACTATTTGGATGAGCTGTATCAATTGCTGGTTGAATCTAACGCTGATATGGCGGTGTCCAAGAAGCGGGTTGAGTCGAATAGCGCATGCGCTCTTGTATCTGATGCTGAAGAGATTATGCAGATGCATGTATTGGGACGTTTCGGATTTGAGTTATGGCGCACGTTGACAAAAACGGAAAAATATTCGAATCTGCAATTTCAGGAGCTGAAAGTCGGAGAAGACGCCGATATGCTCATGCGAGTGCGTTCCAGATGTTCTCGAATCACGGTATCTCATATTCAAGGCTACCATTACAGCATAAGCGAGCAATCCTCGGTGCATGGAGTTGGAATAGATTCCAAGCTTGATTGGATGCGCAGCCAGCGTATGCAGGAACAGTATATCGCAGCGCATCATCCGAATCTTTTGGGATGCGCCAAATATAATCGAGTATATGCTTTTAGCCTTATGCTGCGAGGTCTGCGTGGTGCTGATAAGAATAAGGCAATAACCGAGTTGAAGAGGAAGCTGCGTCGAGGAATCGTCACGGCATTACCTGCATTGTCTTGGTCGTCTCTCAATGCATCCGAAAAAAACGAAGCAATAGCTGCCTTAAAGGTCATTGTACTTGGGTAATTAATTACCGTATAGAGATTGATTGATTATGAATAAGTATAAAACTCTGTTATTGAATATAGGCTTGTTCGGCATTAATACAGTAGCGACCAAACTTATTACTTTTTTGCTTGTCCCTTTGTATACATATTACCTGTCGACCAAAGAGTTCGGCATCACGGATATGTCTTTGACGGTAATTTCCTTAGTTCTGCCTATTGCGTCAATGTCGATATCTGATGCGATGCTACGTTTTGTGATAGATGACAGCAATGATCAGAAATCAGTGGTTTCATATGGGCTGATTGTTATTGTTTTAAGCTGTGCAATTGTCGCGTTGTTGCTTCCCGTGCTCAAACTTTCTGTATTCGGCGGGCTGGGCAATTACTCTGGGTACTTTCTGCTAATGTATGTGTCTACGGCATTGATGACCTATGCGGGTAATGTAGCACGCGGATTGAACCAGATTAAAATCATACCGATATGCGCATCGATCTCAACACTCATCACAGGTATCAGCGCATATCTTTTAATCGTGCGACAGGGAATCGGCATTCAGGGATATTTCATATCTGTTAGTGCCGGTCCGTTGGTCGGTACTGCAATTTATACCATTGTCGGTAAGCACTATAAGTATTATTCTCTTCGTTCGCTTTCCGGTAATGTGCCGTTGATTAAGAATATGTTGGTATATGCATTACCATTGGTTCCCAATACGCTTTTCTGGTGGCTTGGAACAAGTATCAATCGCTTCTTCATTACTGGAATGCTGGGGATTGGTGCATCAGGACTTTATGCAGCAGCCAGTAAGATTCCGAATCTGTTGAATCTGGCATATTCCATTTTTCAGCAGGCATGGCAGCTCTCAACATTCCAGGAATATCGTAAGAGCGACATCGGGAAATTCTTCTCGATGATATTGATTCCGTTGCAAGCAGTTTTGACGGTCGGTGCATCTTTCATCATGCTGATTTCGCAGTTGCTGGCTTCATTTATGCTGCAAAAGAGTTTCTATTCCGCGTGGACGTTGATTCCGGTTGTCTTGCTCGGCTTCTATTTCAGCTGTATGAATACGTTCTACGGAACGGTTTATACCACACTGATGAAAACGAAATACCTCATGACAACCACGATAGTTGGCTCACTGGTATGCGTCATCGCAACAGCAGGGTTGATTCCTGTTCTGGGACTCTATGGCGCAGGAGCAGCCAGCATATTATGCAACGCGGTGATTTATGTAATGCGCATGATAAATTCAAGACGCCTTGTGTCAATCGATGTGAACTATTGCATATTGGTTATTTCCATTGTGCTGTTAGGCGTGCAGATGATGATTACTGCGATGGCGGTTCCATATTATTGGGTTTATGGCGTATTGATATTTCTCGTATTGACTGGCATACACGGTATGCGATGTGTGCCTTTGCTGCAGCTTGTTGTAGGCAAGAAAAACAAGTAGGGAGAAAGCCATGCAGAGCACAACCACGAATGCCGTATTCCTCGAATGCTATCTTGCGCACAATGTAGGTGACGATTTATTCTTGGAAACTCTCCTCAGGCGTTACCCGGATACGCATTTCACATGCGTGGCGGATGGTTCCTATGATTGGCTCCTTGAAAGATACCATAATATTAGTCTCGTAAGGCCTCCGCGCAAGAAGAGTGCATTGAGGGGCAAGCTGTCTTTACTGTCTTCGATTGCATATACGAATGAACTTGCTGCCTTGAAATGTCAGTCAGTGAGGAATTGCGGCATTCTTGCGGTCATCGGTGGCTCTCTATATATACAACCGATCTGGAAACATTCGTTGTTCACTACGGTGTTTTCTCTGCGTGACGTTTTGCAACGCAAACGTTTATATTCATCGGCTGATAAAACTTTTGTTCTTGGAACGAATTTTGGACCGTATCGTAACTCCTGGTACAAGAAGTTGTATAGCGACATTTTCAATAAATATGTTACCGATATCTGCTTCCGTGACCAATACACGTTCCAACTATTTAAGAGTGATGAGCATATAAGGGTCGCTCCGGATATTTTGTTCGGAACGGAATTTCCACGTGTGGAACGTAAGAAAAAGGTCCTGTTCTCTGTTGTTGATCTCGGCAATACGATGAAATTCCGTGATTTATCTTCATGTTCTGCGGATTATGATTCGTGGATTGTTAATGCTGCAAATTGCTATGCGAATTTGGGATATGATATTCAACTGTGTGGATTCTCAACCGTTGAGCATGATGATGTGGCGGTTGCCCGTATCAGTCATCTCCTTGCGCAGGAGTCGATTCAACATGACTGCTTGACATATGATAACGATACATCTCGGATTCTGAGTGCGATAGCGGAGTCGGAAGTTATCGTGGGAACACGATTCCATGCCTCGATTCTAGGACTTGCCGCTGGCTGTAAGGTGCTTCCAATCATTTACAGCGATAAGACCTCGCATAGTTTGGATGATATTGGATTCGCCTCTGATATAAGATTGGATTTACGTAATTTTAAGTCTGACGATATTTCAATCTGTCGCAAAGTACTTGCAAGAGAGCGCATGGACATCGGCGAAGTCAAAACGCAGTCTCAGCATCACTTCATCGGATTAGATTGCGTATTAGGGGTTGACCGGTGATGAGAGTTTCTGGAGAGAAGATTGTGAGTGGAATTGTGGGCACCCACTCGCTCATGTGTTTTGAGGTTTGGTGCGATTATGTGTACGCAAATGCATAATGTATCAGGTGGTCACTTGGTAATCAGCGTTATCGTGCCCGTATACAACGTTGAGCGTTGGCTGGATCGTTGTGTAACGAGCATTGTGGGGCAGACTTATAAGAACTTGGAAATCATCTTGATTGATGATGGTTCTACGGATAAGTCTTCGGAGATGTGTGATGCTTGGTCCCGACTGGATAATCGTATTCGTGTTATTCACAAGGCCAATGGGGGATTATCCTCTGCTCGCAATGCTGGACTTGGCATCGCGACAGGTACGCGAATTGCGTTTGTGGATAGCGATGACTGGATTGATTCCGAGATGCTGTCCACGATGAATCAATGGATGGATGAACAATCCGCTGTGGATGTGGTGATGTGCGGTACTATCAAAAACTATGAGAACGGGCGTGAGCAGTGCATTGATGGCGACCTGCCACAACGGGTTTTCACAAGCGATCAGACGTTACATAACTTCCTGTATCGGAGCAACCGCATGGCCAGTGCTGTATGGAACAAATTGTTCGATGCTACATTGTTCAAGGACGGTGAAGGGAAAACCGTAATTCTTTTCCCAGAGGGTCTCGATAACGAAGATTATTATCTGCTGGCCCATATATACCGAAGGATGCGTGGAATTTACTTCAATCCACGCGGATTCTACCATTATTGTATTCGTACGGGGTCCATAACCACGGCTGGAATGAATGCTCATAGCCTGGATAAAGGCATCAGCTCCGAACGATATTGTGATTATCTGGAGGACAGTGGATACACAGACAAAGTGGCATTGGCTTACGGCCGTATGCAGGGTTGGTATGACACGCTCTATGATGTATTGAATAAGCAAGCGGATGGCGCAACAATCGCGTATTGCCGACACCGTCTTGCCGATAGAGCGTCGTATGTTTTATCCAGCCCGCAGGTGCCTGTATTGCGCAAGGCCAAAATATGGGCGATGATTCATATCCCGCGGATATATCATAGCTTGACGGTGCTGAAAGGGGAGCAGTAACCCATGAATGAGCCTGTTCGCATTCTGCAGTGGGGCATGGGGCCGAATCTTGGCGGTGTCGATTGCCTGATGATGGATATCTACCGGCATATCGACCGATCCAAGGTGCAGTTCGATTTCCTATGCGATCATGATGCGGACAAGCTGGCCTTCGAGGATGAGATCCTTGCCTTGGGCGGTCGTGTGTTCCGTGTCATGGTATCGCAGCACGAATCCATGATGAAGTCCCGTACTGCATTGATGTCGTTTTTCCGAGACCATCCTGAAATACAAGGCATTCACGTAAACGCGAATTTCCCATACGCGCTTCCTCTTAAATATGCGGCGGAGAACGGAGTGCAGCTTCGTATTCTGCACTCTCATAACGCGGGTACCGCTGCGAGCCATGACCATGATGATTTGGCTCATACATTGATATGGTGTCTTCGGGAATGGCAGACTAGACACCAAATTAGCCGGTATCCGAATTTGTATTGTGCTTGTTCAAAGGCCGCCGCAGAATATATGTTCCCGGGCAAGCCATTCACGTGGGTTCGTAACGGTATTAACACCGTGCATTTCGCTTATGATGAAGTGGTGCGTAGTGCCACGCGCGCTGAGCTACACATTGCACCAAGCACCTCTGTGATTGGATTTTGCGGGCGATTCCGTACACAGAAGAATCCGTTATTCCTGCTGGACGTATTCGCCGAATATCACCGCATGGTGCCTGATTCTTTGCTGATGTTGGTTGGCATTGGTGAGTTGCGTTCACTCATGGATGAGCGTATCGAGCAGCTAGGTATCAAAGATTCTGTGTTATACATGGGGTCGCAGCGCGACGTGTCGCCTTACTACCAGGCCATGGATGCTTTTCTACTGCCTTCGCTATATGAGGGGTTAGGCATTGTGTATGTCGAGGCGCAATGTGCGGGGCTCCCATGCTTTGCTTCTGCCGATGCTGTGCCTCCAGAGGCCAAGGTCACCGATTTGTTGCACTATGTGTCGCTGAAAGAATCAGCTGAGCAGTGGGCGCATGAGATGCGCGATGCCCTTGAAAAGACAGGCGAACGTCGGAATCATGCCGATGATGTGCGTGCGGCGGGCTACGATATTCGCGATGTCGCCGCACGGTTGCAAGACCTGTATCTGAACAGAGCGGGGAGAGCATGATGCCAGAGAATTCCCCGAATCAGCCTATGGTAAGTATCGTCGTCCCGGTCTATAAAGCGGAACGTTTTTTAGACGAATGCATTCGCAGTATTGTTGGCCAGACCTACTCTAACTTGGAAATTATTCTGGTTGACGATGCTTCACCCGACCAATGCCCACGGATATGTGACGAGTGGGCTGAGCGTGATGAGCGGGTATCCGTAATTCATCTGGACAATGGCAAGGGAGCTTCCGGTGCCCGCAATGTGGGCTTGGATCACTGCACCGGCGATTATGTGATGTTTGTGGATAGCGATGACCTACTGAAGACAGATGCAGTTCGTTACAGCGTTAAACAAGTGTTAGTTGGCGATTATGATCTGGTGATATTCGGCAAACACTATATCGATGAGTATGGAAATGTATCGCGCACCAATGTGATTGACCACGATATGGCAGCCATTGCCGATGAATCGGATTATTACACTACATTGTCTTATCTATTGCGCGCTGACTACCTTAACCCACCTTGGGGCAAATTATTCGCGCACAGGTTGGTGGAGCATGTTCGTTTTGATGCGGCGATGTGCTATGAAGAAGATCTTGTGTTCGTGCTTGCTGCTCTTGAAGCCGAGCCTAATGTGTTTACCTCGAGCAAAGCGTTATATGAATACCGGCATCTGGAGAGCGGTATGGCAAGTGTGTTCAAGCGAGAGAAGTCGCTGAACGTGGTCCAAGCGAATCATAAGAAAATACAGTTCTTTGCGGATTACATGAATGATAAGGGGGTATGCGAGAATGTGTCTTTCCATATAGCCAATGACATCGGCTGGGTGATTCCCATGATTAAAGGCGGCAAAGAAATTAGCGCTTCGCAGAAAGCCGATTACGTTATGGAGATGACCGGTGATTCGCAATTGCGGCCTTGCATGATGAAAGCATTGAATCATTCATGGATGACACGTTTGCAGAAAATACTTATCACCTTGAATTGGAAATGGCTATGGGAAATTTATCTACGATAGCAAGGGAGATGCGTTGATGCGTGATCGCCCTCTTGTGAGCATAATAGTGCCAGTATATAACGTTGAGAGGTACCTGAATCGATGTATCAAAAGTATCATCACGCAAGAATATAAAGAGCTGGAAATTATTCTGGTTGATGATGGTTCTCTCGATGGCTGCCCACTGCTGTGCGATAAATGGGCGGAACAAGATAAACGGATCAGAGTAGTACATCAAGCTAATAGTGGATTATCCGCTGCACGCAATACTGGTCTAGAGATGATGTCTGGCGAATATATCGCATTCGTGGATAGCGATGATTACCTTGATTCTAGGTATGTTGATTCAATGCTGTCGGCCATTATTTCCGGGAAAGCAAATATGGCCATTTGTTCCATCTGTATAGAGGATAATAAATCAAGAATATCGGTTGATAATCATCGTATTGCTGATGAAGTGGCATTCGTTAATAGTAAGTATTGTCTAAAGCGAATGCATGGTAACTCTAGTATTGATTATGTAGCGGCTTGGAACAAACTGTATTCTGGTAAGTTGTGGGATACGATTCGATTCCCTATAGGTCGGTTGCATGAAGATGAGAGCACCATATATAAAGTTATCGATAATTGCGATAAAGTAGCTTTAGTTCCACAGCAGCTATACCATTACGTGCAGAATCTTGGTAGTATCATGCACACGGATTATTCCGTCCGCAATCTTGATCGTATTGAAGCTTGGATTCAAAAGTTACAGTATTATCAGAATGCTCGATATCGAGATTTATATGCAATGACATTCAATCAGATTACATGGGATCTTGCACGTGCACGTCAGTATCTTGATTGGAATGATGAAATTGTCCATACACGTCTGCGAGAAATATTCAGACAATTACATCCATTTTCCTTTGATGTGATGATTCATGTTGATGGGTGGAGAAATTCGATTAGGTATATTGCTCTATGTTTCTGTCCTTTTCGATTCTCTTCATTCAAAGCTGTTCTTTCTGGTTTGAAGAAATAAGATTATGATCTGCTAGACACACCTAAGTGTACTTTTCCAGCCTATTGTAACTAATATGCAATTACCATAGCGTTATGGGAAAGCTGAGTAGAGCCGCAAGGCTGGTCAGCGGAG
>ONLM01000288.1 GCA_900318695.1 uncultured Eubacteriales bacterium
TGCTACAACTCGGTTGGACTTGCCTTCTGCAAGAAGTTCAACAGCGTATGCCCCCATCATAGATGCATAGTAACGATCCTTACAGGTTGGTGAACCACCGCGCTGCATGTGTCCCAGAATAGTTGCTCTGGTTTCGATACCGGTTGCAGCTTCGATACGCTTTGCCATAGAAGTACTCTGACCAATACCTTCGGCATTGATAATAATGTAATGCTTCTTGCCGCGCTTACGGGAATCGATGATTCGATTGATGATGGCCTGCTCATCACCATCATAGCGCTCCGGAAGAAGAATTTCCTCGGCACCGTTTGCAACACCGCACCAAAGAGCAATGTAACCGGCACGGCGGCCCATAACTTCGATGATAGAACAACGCTCATGAGAGGTTGAAGTATCACGAATCTTATCAATGGCTTCCATCGCAGTATTAATTGCGGTATCAAAGCCAATGGTATAATCGGTACAAGCAATATCGAGGTCAATGGTACCCGGAACACCAATGGTGTTGATACCGAGAGCACTCAGCTTACCGGCGCCGCGGAAAGAACCGTCACCACCGATAACGACCATGCCATCAATACCGTTCTTGCGGCAGATCTCAGCACCTCTCTTCTGGCCTTCTTCTGTCGTGAATTCTTTACATCTTGCTGTATAGAGTACAGTACCGCCACGGCTAATAATATCGGATACGGAGGTGGTATTCATGTCAACGATCTCTTCATCAAGAAGACCGGCATAACCTCTCATGATACCCTTTACGTTAAGCCCCTCATGGATTGCTGTTCTTACGACGCTTCGAACGCAAGCGTTCATTCCCGGAGCATCTCCACCTGAGGTTAAAATTCCAATTGTTTTTACTGCCTTAGCCATTTATCCTGTCCTCCAAATCTGGTTAATCTCCCTAAATGATTCATATTGCCCGAAAAACTGCTCTCATGCTTCTTTAATAATAACAAATGCGGTTTACAAATTATGATTAAAGCGTATGAAAGACGATCTCCTTGTGTTCTATCGGATAACTTAAATCGAGTTTATATTTTAGTCTATCTTTGTTCTTTTTTCAATACTTTATACGAAACTTTGACATTTATTTCACTAAGTAAATGAATAAGCTCATTGATCAATGCCGGCGATCCGTCACAGGCATAGTCGATCGGAAGTTTCTTTCGGGCTTTTTCTTTGCGTAAATAACAGAATACACTTTGGTGCCCCGGATGTAGTTTCAGGATGCTGAAAACCGTTGCGGATTTTTCTTTATAGTCATCCATGGAAGCAAACTGCAGCCAGATATCTCTGGGGGCATCGGAAAAAGAATAGACTGTTTCAGCAAGAAGCTTGGAATCTTCTTCGTCAGATACAGAAACCTTTCCTTCAATGAAGACTTTCCGGTCTGTTTGTAAAAATTCCCGGACTCTTTGGTAGACATTTGGAAAGACAAGCACTTCCAATGTACCGACCGTATCTTCAATCTGGAGAAAAGCCATTTGCTTATTGTTCTTTGTCGTTTTGGTTTTAATGTCCGTTATAATTCCGCCGACAGTAACGCGCTGCTGATCCCGAAGTTTGGCACTTCCGCTTTCCTCATCGCGATAGAAATCCGTGGTATGGGCAGAAATATTGGCATCCATAACGGCACGGTCATTGTCCAAAGGATGACCGGAAAGATAGAATCCCAACGCTTCTTTTTCTTTTTGCAGCAGTTCTTCCTTCGGATATTCCGGAAGATTCGGCATATGAATCCGGAATTCCGCGGTGGCATCATCGCTGTCGCTCAGCAAATCGGCAAGTGTCATCTGGCCTGCCATGGAGTTTTGCTTTTCCCGGACCTTGTTGTCGATTATGGTCGGAAGAATAACAAATTTCTCCCGGCGATTTCCGGGGAACTGGTCAAGAGCACCGGCTTCGATAAAGTATTCTATCGCGCGTTTATTGATACCCTTATCTGCTACCCGGACGACAAAGTCTTCCATATCACGATACGGCCCACGCTTTTCCCGCTCTTGAATCAGCATGGCACTTGCGGTTCTGCCGACACCCTTAACAGCGGACAGTCCATAGCGAATGCTTCCTTCCGGTGTAACGGAAAATCCTACCTGTGCTTCATTGACATCCGGTGGAAGAATCTGTATGCCCAGACTGCGGACTACGTCAATGTATTCTGCTGTTTTATTCATATTATCCATAAAGGATGTCATAAGTGCGGCAAAAAATTCAGCCGGATAATAATATCGCAGATAAGCAGTCTGATAGGCTACAACCGCATAACAGGCTGCATGCGATTTGTTAAAGGCGTATTTTGCAAAGTCGATCATTTCATCATAGATATGGTTGGCCGTTTTTTCGTCAATGCCGTGTGCGATGCATCCCGGAATGTTCTCCTCCTTGTTGCCGTATACGAAGTTCATGCGTTCTTCTTCCATGACCTTCGTTTTTTTCTTACTCATGGCACGTCGAACCAGATCGGAACGCCCCATGGAATAGCCCGCCAGATCCCGCACGATCTGCATAACCTGTTCCTGATATACGATACAGCCGTAGGTCGTTTCAAGAATCGGAATCAGCTCCGGACATTCGTACTGTATGGATTCCGGATGATGTTTGCCCTTTACATAGCGGGGAATGAAATCCATAGGACCCGGTCGGTATAGTGAAACGCCGGCAATGATGTCTTCCAGAGTGGTAGGCTTAAGTTCCGTCATGAAACGTTTCATGCCGGCAGATTCCAGCTGGAATACACCTTCACAGTGTCCCTGTGAAATCATTTCGTAAACCTTAGGATCCGTATAATCCAGATTTTCCGGAGTAAGATGTACGTGATGATTTTTATTGGCAAAACGCATGGCATCCTTAATAACGGTAAGGGTGCGAAGCCCTAGAAAGTCCATCTTTAAAAGACCCAGTTCCTCGATGGTGGTCATTGTGAA
>ONLM01000287.1 GCA_900318695.1 uncultured Eubacteriales bacterium
CTCACAAAGTGCCAGAACTTTCTGAATCTGATCCTTTGGAATTTCGATTTTCTGAACAATAGTTCCGTAGCGTGGATCAAAGTAGCAAACCGGATCCTGCATCTCGAACTGATAGTGGGAAACATGGTGCAAATGTGCGCCGGCTTCCACGGCACGATCTACATGATCCGGTGGGAGAATGTAACAATACTCTCCATCCTGCGTTACAAAGGCTTCGAAACGCATACCTTCAATCAGATTTTCATTATAGAGTTCCATCCAATGACGACCGGTGGCAATGGCTGTGACGATGCCGGCTTCATGTGCTTTTCGGACGGCATTCCGGGCCGATTCCGGAATAATACCGGTTTCAAAAGGGCGCAAAGTACCATCAATATCAAAAAAAATAATTTTAATCATAGAATAAAGAAAGTGAAAAACAGGAAAATCAGAGCTTCTTTCCCGGATGTTCCGCCTGAAATTTATTGTATTTTATGGCAAATGTCTGCAGAGAATCGAGTACGGGAACAAATTCCTTTCCGATTGCGGTAAGGGAATATTCAACACGCGGCGGAACTTCACGGTAAATCTCACGATGAACCAGACCGTGCTTTACGAGATTTTTCAATTCACGGGAAAGTACGGCTTCCGTAGCCATAGGAATACATTGATGAAGCTCGCCAAAGCGAAGCGTCCATTGACTTAAATAAAATAAAATTAGAATAGCCCACTTACTGTTGATGGTTCCGTAGATTCCTACAAGCGGACTTTCTAGAACGTCTTTTTTAGGTTGTTGAAGCATTTTGGTTTATGTTTTCTGTAATCAAATAAGGTGAATAGTGACGTCTATCTCTAAAATAAAACATTTAGCCAAGATGACGAAGCAACCACTCGTTTACATCGTTCATGACCTCGGCCTTATTGGTTTCAAAAAGCATTTCATGACGCTTGCCCGGATAGATTCGAAGGGATACGTCATGATGTCCTGTGCTTTTTAGGTATGCATAGACCTGTGCCGGGCCTACACCGTAGTCGCCGACCGGATCGGCACCACCGGAAAAAAGATAAATCGGAATGTCCGGGACCTGTGCCGCCCACTGCTCCGGCCGAATGGAAATAAGACCATGCAGCATATCATCATAAGCGCGAAGCGTAAAACAGGTGCCAAGCGGATCTTCTGCATGGGAAATGCAGACATCCGGGTCGGAGCAGCACCATGCGCCCGCATTGACCGGATTCTGAATATAGCGGTTGAACTGCTTTGCCATCATTCTTCCGATATTATAGGCCGGGTACTTGCCGCCATGCATACGGATTTCCGTACGAATCAGAGCCTGTGCAGCATAAAGATGATAATGGAAACCGGCAGTACCGGACAGAAGAAGTCCTTGGATATCCTCCGGATAAGTAACGACATAGGAGCGGGCAATAAAAGAACCCATGGAATGCCCCAGTAAAAAGAGCGGGAGCTCTGGATACCATCGCTTGGCACGAAGTACCAGACGATGTACATCACGTACGAGATTTTCCCAACCGTTTATTGGACCAAAATAGCCGGGTACGTTTTGGGATCTGCCGTGTCCCTGCAAGTCCAGCATAAATACGACAAAGCCATCCTTTGCAAGTTTTTCTGCATATTCGATATAGCGACCGGAATGACTCTGCATACCATGAACAATAACGATCATAGCCTTTGCCGGAATCGTCTCATCACGATAGGAAACCGAATAAATTTTGCCGTTTCCATTCGCCGAGCGGGTATACCATTCTTTACGTTCCATAGATTCCTAAACCTCCCAGAATCACAGATTAGTTTTGATACATTCTACCATATTCGGCGCAATTTTGTTAGAATGATTCCGGGTATCATAATAAAGGAAAGAGGAAAAAATAATGACAATGGCAGGCATTCGACAGTATATAGTCCAGCAGCTGGGGCAGGATGAACGAAGCAAAGGACGTTCGGCCGCCGCCGATTATATTCGTCTGGCTGCTTTGATCGGACTGATTGTGACACATACCCTTTCCATGGAACTGGATGTGAATCCGGCAATTCAGGGAAAGCATTATGTTGTTTTGCAGATTCTGTCCATGATAGGAAACCTGTGTAATGTGCTGTATATCATGCTGAGTGGGGCATTTCTTTACCGATATAAAGAAGAAAGTCCGATACAGTTCTATAAAAAACGATTCAGTGAAGTGGTATTGCCGCTTTTTGTATACTATGTGGTATACCTTTATAAAAATCAGATGCTGACGGCCGGAACGAAAATGTCCGATCTTATAGGATATGTGAATGCATTTCTTCGTGGTGAAGTCAGTATCGCACCGCATTATTGGCTTATTTATCAAATCCTCTGCATATATGTAACGGTTCCGTTTTTTCGCCGGTTTTTTAAAGACTACCGTTATCGCTGGCTCACGGAGCTCTGCGTTGTATGCCTGTTTTTTATGATAGGAAACCGGGTTTTGATGTGGTTCAATGCCTATACCATTCTGAATATTATGTTTCCGGAATGGCTGATGATTTCATTTTTGGGGTACTGGATCATGCAAAAGGAAAGCAGACGGTATGACGGATGGATCATGTTTGTCGGTATACTTGCCACGATTCTTATGATTTATCTTTATTTTCAGCAGAAGGATCTCGGATATTATATTCAGAACCAGTCTCCGGTAAAAGTTCTTATGGGGCTTGGGCTTATGTCCTGTTGCCTGCATTTTCCGGTTTTTGCAAAGCAGAATCCGGTCATCCGTCTGATTGCAAAGTATAATTTCGGCATGACGCTGATACATTGGGCGGCTCTTACGACCATCCGTGTCAAATGGGGATACTCCATTGTATATGGAGCATATGTATTTGGAATTCTTCGGGGTGTGGGACTGAATCTTTTGCTGTCATTGGGAATGGCACTCCTTATTGATAATTTTATCGTACAGCCGATCCGGTGTATTCCGAAATATATCATGACAAAGTGCGGCCTGAATAAAGGTACAGAGTAACGAAAAAACAGAAACAAAAGAGAAACAAAAGAGAATGCAAATGGAGTTCCGTATAAAGGAGAACACAATGAAGAGCATACTTTATATCAATCGTAATACGGATCCGGAGGGAATCGAAAAAAGCCGTAAAGTGAAAATGACGGCAATGCTTCGGAAAATCCGGATGGAGACGCAGAAAAAGGCAGAGGAGGGACAGGAAACAGACAATGGTCCGGAGGCACTTCCGGAGAATGCGGAAATGCTGATGTTTCGGGGGTTTTCTCGAAATGAAGTGGGAATGTTTCTGAATGACCTGAAGAAAGCCGGTGTGCGAATTGACCTGAAATGCATGGAAACCGAGAGTAATAAGACCTGGACGTTAAAAAAGCTTTACGAAGAACTTAAAGAGGAGCACGAGGCATTGCATTAGATTTTTTGCGATGATACACTCTAGTCCGCTAAGCATATGAATCAATTTAATTCAATCATGGTTAGGAGCAGAAATGAGCGATCAGAATAATTTTTTTGAAATAGTGAAAAACGAGACAAAAAACGAAGCTTCCGGCCCGGCTGAGGAAGAAATCAGAGAAGCTTCCGAAGTAACAAAGGCAGAAGAAGTCGGATCAGACGTGCAGGAAGTCGGAAAGACGGATTCCGGCGAAGAACAATCCGGGAAAAAGAAGAAACAGAAAAAAGATGAAAAGCCACTGACGTTTTGGGGAGAAGTCTGGGAATGGGTCAAAGTTCTTGTAATAGCTGCCGTTTGCGCGTTTTTGATCAATAATTTCATAATTTCCAATACAACGGTTCCGACCGGTTCCATGGAAAATACCATCATGACGGGTGCGCGTGTATTTGGTTCACGTCTGGATTATACCTTCGGTGACGTAAAGCGCGGTGATGTTGCAATTTTTGTTTACGGATATCGATGCAAAAAGGACGGTCAGATGTATCGTGAAAATGAAGACGGAGCCTGCCCGCTTTGCGGCCGCAAAGATAAAGACAACAGTGTTGTGTATTATGTGAAACGTATCATTGGTATGCCGGGGGATCATGTAGAGATTCGGCAGACCGGATTTGTGGATGCTTCGGAAATCACAAAGTTCCCGGTCAGCTCCGCAACCGGCAAGATTCCGGTTGGAACAG
>ONLM01000285.1 GCA_900318695.1 uncultured Eubacteriales bacterium
TCTTTCGCGCGGTAACATTGACCCATTCACCCTGATGATTGATTTCCAAAATTTCAAAAACATCTTCGTGTGCCTTAAATGCAGCCACCACTTCTTCCTCTCGCTCATCCAGAATTCCGGAAGTAATAAACAAACCATCCTTCTTTAACAGTGGGCCCACTTCTCCGGTCAGAAGCACGATGACCGGTGCAAGAATATTGGCAACCACTATGTCGTACTTTCCGTGTCCCAGTTTTTCCTTCACGGCTTCATCACCGATTACATTACCTACCAGCATATCAAAACTCTGCTCCGGCAGATCATTGGCCTTTAAATTATCCCGTACCGCCGGAACCGCCTCTTCATCGAGGTCCGTACCATAAACATGGCCGGCGCCGAGCTTCAATGCGGTAATACCCAGAATACCGGATCCGGTACCAATGTCTGCGACTTCATCGCCCGCCTTCATATACTTCTTCAGCTGTCGGATGCAAAGCTGTGTCGTCTCATGCATTCCGGTGCCGAATGCGGTACCCGGATCGATCTCGATCAGGAGTTTGTCCTCATCGCCTTCCGGAACCGCTTCCCACGTCGGCTTGATCAGAATATCATCCACCGTAAACGGATGGAAAAAGCTCTTCCAGTTATTGATCCAATCCTTATCCTCTGTATCGGAAACATCAATACTGCCTTCGCCAATGTTACAATAGAGACCGATTTCCGCAATTACACGCTTCACGTCCTCGATCAGCTTCTTCAGTTCGCTTTCCGTGTAGATATTGGAAGCATTCGGCATATAACTTGCATCCACAGACGGATCATTGGCAAACTTCTCCACCTGCTTAAGACGATCCTGCTTGCTCTCCGGATCCAGAACCTCCACATAAAAGCTTACATCTGCCGTTCCGTCATCCGGTCCAATATCCGGAAGAATATCAATGAACATCCCCTTGGTGTCGGCATCAGACAGAGGCACCTTATCCTCAATCTGCACACCGTCAATGCCAAGGTCTGCGAGATCCGCGCTCAGAATGTCTTCCGCCTCGGTTGTCGTGTGAATGGTAAACTTTCTCCAAATCATAATTTCGATTTCTCCTTAATAACGTGCATACTTCTTCAATACCGGCAGTAATTCCTTCAGGGCATCCATGCAAAGATCCACCTCTTCCTTTTCGTTAAACATACCAAAAGAAAAACGGATGGTGCTGTCAAGAAGCTCCTGTTTAACACCGATTGCCTTTAAAGTACCGGAAATTCCGGGATGGTTGGAAGAACATGCAGAACCGGAGCTTACATAAATTCCTTTTTCTTCCAGCGCATGAAGCAGTACTTCCGCACGAATACCGCCAAAGCTTACCGATACAATCTGCGGAGCCGATGCCTCCCCCTTTTCTGAATTAATGGTCACGTCCGGAATCTTGGAAACCTCGTCAATGAAATAGTCCTTCAGATCCTGCAGTTTCTTTATCTTTGCAGCGTGATCTTGATACATCATCTCCGCAGCCAGTCCCAATCCGGCCATTCCGGGTACATTATGTGTTCCGGAGCGCATATCCTCCTGCTGCCCTCCGCCGTAAACCATAGGACGAAGCCGAATTTTCTCATCCACATAAAGGAAACCGATGCCCTTTGGTCCATGAATCTTGTGACCGGAAACGGACAGCATATCAACATTCATCTTTTTCGGACGAAGCGTCAGTTTTCCGTACGACTGGATCGCATCCGTATGGAACCAGCAGTTTGGATTCATGCTGTGAACGATTTCACCGATTTCCTCGATCGGCTCAATGGCACCGATTTCATTGTTCACATGCATAATAGACACAAGGATCGTATCCGGACGGATCGCGGCACGAAGATCATCCAGATTAATATGGCCCTTATGATCCACCGGAAGATATGTGATTTCATATCCCAGCTCTGCCAGAACATCCAGCGGACGATAGATTGCGGCATGCTCCACCTGTGAACTGATAATATGCTTTCCCTGTTTCCGTTTTGCAAATGCCGTGCCAAAGATCACGGTATTGTTGGACTCGGTACCGCCGGAAGTAAAAATGATCTCCCGTGGTTTTACCTTCAAGGTATCGGCAATCTGCTCACGGGCATGACGAAACAGCTTTTCCGCTTCAAAGCCCTTCTGATGCTTGCTGGACGGATTTCCGTAATCTTCCAGCATAGTCTTCTGTACAAGCTCCGCAACTTCCGGGAATACTCTGGTGGTTGCAGAATTATCAAAATAAATTTCTCTCATGTATCTTCTCCTGATCCGCCAAGGGATCGTTTTTTACTGTTTTTATCGTTCTCGTTAAGCTCACGTTTCCGGCGTCTCTTTATGATCTTCTCCGTTTCCCATCGATTCAAGCGTCAGCATTAATATACTCATGCTGGCAATGGCCGCCGTCTCGGTACGAAGGATCCGCTTTCCCAGCGTAACCGGAGTAACGCCATGCTGTTCCGCATCTGCGATCTCCTGCTCCGTAAAACCGCCCTCCGGGCCAATGAATACGCCGATTTTCCCATGATTTGGAAGTTTTTTCAACTCTTCCATAGTCTTTTTAATATCATGAGCATTTTCATACGGAATCATGGCAAGGTCAAACTCCCGAACCATTTCCATTGCATCCTTCCATTTCATGATCGGCAGAACTTCCGGAATAATAGAACGCTTACTCTGTTTTGCGGCGGCTTCCGCAA
>ONLM01000284.1 GCA_900318695.1 uncultured Eubacteriales bacterium
CAACCGCTTTGCCAATGAGCTTCTGCCACGAGATCTTTTGACGAAGGAAATCTTAAAGCAGATGGATAAGGATCACACCAAGCATGTATGGCTTAATATGATGGCAATCAAGGATCTCGATATTAAGAAGAGATTCCCGCACATCGTGGAGCACTGCCTGGAGAATGGCGTCGATCCGACGAAGGAATACATTCCGGTTGTGCCGGCTCAGCATTATTTCATGGGCGGTATTTACGTGGATTTGAATTCTCATACATCCATGAATCATCTCTATGCAGCAGGCGAGACCTGTTGTAACGGGGTTCATGGAAGAAACCGCCTGGCAAGTAATTCCCTGCTGGAAAGTCTGGTATTTGCACGGAATGCTGCAACGCATATGTTAGAGTCCGATCAGGTAAGAGCATGGGAAGGACGCAGTCCGAAATTTCTTCCATATGTAGACTTGTCCTTGGATGAGATTGCAGCAAAATACAAAATTGACCTGGATTGGCTGGCAGATGATGCAGCCAGAGTAGAAGCATACAAAGACCTGGTCTGGGATGAAATTGACCGGGAAGAGCAGGAAGGAAACAGTAAGTCATGACGGATCCAACATTGAAATTAAATGCCGACCCATTAATCTTATCTGCATTGAGAGAAGATATCACAAGTGAGGATGTGACCACCAACGCCATCATGCGTGAGGGCAAAATGGGAACCTGTGATCTTCTGTGTAAGGAAGACGGTATCATCTGTGGTCTTACGATTTTTGCAAGAACCTTTGCACTTCTGGATGAGACCACCAAGGTGGAGCTGTTCGTAAAGGACGGAGACACTGTGAAAAAGGGTGACAAACTTGCCACCGTTACCGGTGATATCAGGGTATTACTGTCCGGTGAAAGGACAGCACTGAACTATCTTCAGAGAATGAGCGGTATTGCGACCTACACCCATCAGGTTGCAGGCCTGTTGGAAGGATGCAAGACAAGACTTTTAGATACCCGAAAGACGACACCGAATAATCGGCTGTTTGAAAAATACGCTGTTAAGGTAGGCGGAGGTACGAACCACCGTTATAATCTGACCGATGGAGTTCTGATCAAGGATAATCACATCGGAGCAGCAGGCAGTATCACACGTGCTGTTGAGATGACAAAGGAATATGCTCCTTTCGTTCGTAAGATTGAAGTGGAGACAGAGACGTTAGAGCAGGTGCAGGAAGCTGTGAATGCAGGTGCTGACATTATTATGCTCGATAATATGGATCATGAGACCATGAAGCAGGCAATTGCCATCATTGATGGACGCGCAGCGACAGAAGTTTCAGGTAATATTACAAAAGAGAACGTCAAGGCCATCGCAGACCTTGGTGTGGACTATGTATCTTCCGGTGCATTGACACACTCAGCTCCGATTCTTGATGTGTCACTTAAGAATCTTCATCCATTGGATGACGCAGAATAACGGAATTGTTTGGACCCCTACGTATGCTGATGATATGTCGGGGTCTTTTTGAATAACAAGGCAGGTAGGATTATGGAATATAATGAATTGCTTCGTCGTAAAAGTAAAATTCTCTCGGCAACCATTTTACTTTGTATTATCCTGCGAAGCGTGGTAAATGGCTTCTTTGTCGGCTTTCAGGAAGTGCTTCCCATGATGGGGGCCGGTCTTGTGGCTGCAGGCATTTTGTTTTTTCTGTCGAGTGTGGTTCATCCGGTTGTCATGATGTATCTCATGGTTGTGATGATGAGTGGAATATCGGTGGCGCTGATGTTCCTCTTCCCGAGCATTGTGAATTTCATGATGTTTTTTATGGCGATGTTCCTTGTGGTAATTTACGAGGATATCCGTCCGATTGTGATGCAGGGAGCCATCAGCATGGGCTGTATGCTGTGGTTTTATTATCAGTTTCCGAATGCTTTCGTGGATATTTCACCGTCAGACACAACCGCCATGGCTATGGTCTATATCTTTTCCGGAATGATGGTTTACATTTCCATGTGTAAACTGACAAGGGAACAGTTTGCGATGCTTGAAAAGGCAGGGAAGGAAAGCCAGAGAGCCAAGGAGGCGGCAGAAGGTCTGCTTGAGAAAATCGGTGTTTCGGTGGATGTGTTGGGCAATACCAGCAGTAAGCTGAATGAATCCGTTGATGTTACGGGACAGATTTCCGGTCAGATCGCTGTTGCGACTGAGGATATGGCAAAGACAACAGCGACAGAGGCAAGAGATGCCGAGTCGATTCGCGCCATGATGCATGAGGGAAGCGAAAAGGTTCATAATGTTGCACAGCAGACGGGAGAAATGCATGAGGCTTCGGTTGCAACGAACGAGGCAGTGGTAACAG
>ONLM01000283.1 GCA_900318695.1 uncultured Eubacteriales bacterium
AGAAGTAAATATGACAAATGCAGAGAAGTTTGAAGAAGTGTTCGGATACAAGCCGAATAAGAATCTGTGTTATGCACCAGAGGACGTGGAGTGCCCATCAGATTGTGACGATTGTCCGTATATTTCATGGTTAAACGATGAATATATTGCAAAGCCTAAACAGGGAGAGCAGAAAGCTAGTGAAAAATATGAGTATCATACAGATCATACAGATTGCATTTGGTACGGAAGTGATAGTGGTTGTCCTGTAACTTGTAGTCAATATCGTGATGGTTGGAATGATGCTATGGAGTACATTTTTAAAGGTGGCAAGGGGTATCAGCCTTATAGGAGAGAAGAATGACAAGAGAACGAATTAGAGATTTTAAAGAAGTAATATTACCCTTTTTTACGAATCATTTCCTGAAAGAAAATTATGAAAGCCTCGGAAAATCTGATGCAGAAGAATTTGAAAAGGATTTTAACTGGCAGCGGAAAATGCAAGACTGAAAGCTGAAAACAAGAAGCTGCGGGAAGCAATCATAAGCAAGGCCGTAAAAGATTGGAGCGGAAATGAAATCTGGACTCAATGAATCGGAGGTTACTAGAAGAAGCACAAAAAGGAGGTGGAATCTATGGTACTAAAGGAGATCCTGGAAACGTGCCCTGTCATATGTGAGATTGACGCCACCATCAGAGATGCACGCGGATACCGGCTTGAGGAGTACAAAATCGGCCCACTGGTAGAGGAAGATCGGGAATACTTTTGGATCCCAAATGAGCACACAGGGAAACTGGAACCACGCTGGAAATGCATCAAGAAGCCGATCAATTACAAAGATCCTGATCGACGAGCACAAGAAGCAGATGGGCGCAAGCGACCAAATTCCGGGGCAGATGAGCTTGGAACTGGAGGGATGACAATGACTTATTTACAGACGGTAATCTATGGAGTGTGTATCGTAGCGATAAGCTTTTTGATCCACAGCATTGGAGGGAAAAGATGAATAAACACATACTGCTCCGCGGTGGAGTAGAGGTAGAACCGGGAGAAATACTTGGACCGGATGTCGTAAAGGTCACACGCTGCAAGGATTGCAGATATTGCAAAGAAGGACATCTCGGAGCTGTAAAAGCGGAATCCTACTGCAGTAAATGGCATTGGGATACGGTGGACGTAAATAAATGGTACTGCGCAGACGGGAAACCAAAAGATACAGATAAAAAGGAGCTTAGCATAAAAAGGAGCGACATATGAGAAGAGAACGGTTATATATTTCCGGTCCAATCACGGGGACAACAGATGCAGAGGAGAGATTCAGAAAAGTTGCAGAGATGTTCGAATAAGTTCGTTCTTAATAAAGAAAGCAAACGGCAGCAGGGGAGCCGGTCAAATCCCCTGTTACAGTTCTTAAAGGGGTATAACTTTAGAATCATTTTAAAAAATCTTACATGGTGGGGTTTCGTAAATGTATAAACAGAGCAGCTGGAGATATGCGAATGTAATCGAGGTTAAGAAAGCACATAGCTATATGTGTAACCGGAAAGGTGAAAAGAGAGACAGATCCGGAATGATGCGTACTCTGTCCCCGGAGAAACTGGAAGAAAAGAAAAAGAGATTGCAGAAGCATAACGAAATAGAATCCATCAAGGAGCTGAACCGGATCCTCATTGCAAATTTTACAGAAGATGACCAACACGTTGTACTGACATATGCGGATGGAAATCTCCCGACGATAGAACAGAGCCGGAACATTCTGAACAACTTCCTGAACAGAACAAGAAGATTTTATAAACGGCAGGGGAGTGAATTCAAATATGTCATTGTTACGGAATGGAATTCGAAGCGGATCCACCACCACATGGTATGCAACTCTGTCCCTGGAGTGAACATGGCCAAAGAGCTTATGCGACTCTGGGGACAGGGCGGTACACATCTGACACCCCTTTACGAGGATAAGAATTATAACGGTTTGGCTGAGTACCTCGTAAAAGAGACAAAGAAGACCTTCCGGGACACCGATAATCCTTACAAGCAGAGATATTCCTGCAGCCGGAATCTTGTAAGACCAGAGGCTAAGGTTGAGATCGTACATGCCAATACATGGTCCGGTACTATCAAAGTTCCGAAGAAGCTCCAGGAAGAAGGGTATTACCTCGACAGGGATTCTGTCAGATCATGGACAGACTGGGAAGGATATCTCAACTGCGAATATAAATTCATAAAGCCGACCGATGAACAGCTGAAGAGGGAAAAGCGGCAGCAGAAGATCAGCGACGGCTATATATCAAAATACACTCACGGAGTAAAGCTGAATGAATACCGGATGGAGAAGGAGGAAGAAATGTGGAACTGATACAGGGCAAAGACGGAAAATGGCAGGAAGGATTCCCGGTAGAGATCTTCTTCAAAAGCGAACTGGAACGGAATGCCTTTGAGTGCTGGATGAAAAGCAAAGGAGCAGAAGCATTTGCAGAATGGTTTCGTGGCATGAACGCTCTTGAAGGTACAGACTGCATGATGTGTAAGTGGCATGATCCGACACAGGCGCAGTGTTTTGACGGACATATCCAGGGACTTGGCCATTGTGTCGGCTATGAGGGGGAACCATGAGGCTGGAATTGAAAGACCTGCCTCCGAAAATGCGGCAGCAGGCGCTCAAGATTATTGCGGCGGAAGAATGGAAAAAGGCTGATCACATGCGGGGACCGGTAACGGCAGCAGAGCCTAAACGCTTCGACAGTAAAGGCGAGGTTGAGTTTTACATGGGCGAGGTGCTTCCAAGACTCCGGAGCGGCGAGATCGTATCGTGCGAAGAGCATCCGGAATTTAAGCTGTATGATGCAGCAGAATTTTGCGGGCTCAAACTGGGAGCCATACGGTATACTGCAGATTTCAAATTGACCTACAAAGATGGGGCGGTTGAGATCGTGGAAATAAAAAGTAAATTCGTCCGGAGGATGCAGAGAGACTATCCCGTAAGGCGGCGGGCATTTATCGAGAAATACGCACGGCCGAACGGGTGGAAATTTAGAGAAATCATCACACAAGGGAGGAAGTAGCATGGAAAAGAAGAGATTGATTGATGCAGAGGACTTGAAGAGAAGAATATCAAAGGCACATAACTCGGATATAGGATGGTACGACCTGGCACGGACATTGGCGCTGATCGATTCCGAGCCGACACAGAATGATGACCACACGATCATGCTCTACATTTGTGCGGGAGTAGCGCTTGTGGCCATAGTCGGATTGTTCCTGATCGGGGTGATACTGTAGCAAGGAGGCTCATTTACGTGACAGCGAAAGAATAT
>ONLM01000282.1 GCA_900318695.1 uncultured Eubacteriales bacterium
CTGACATTCCTGGAGTTTTCTTACATGCTTATGCAGGGATATGATTTCTACCGTCTCTATAAGGATTATGGCTGTAATATGGAGTTCGGCGGTGATGACCAGTGGTCCAATATGTTGGCCGGTACCGAGCTCATACGTAAGAAGCTTTCCAAGGATGCCTATGCATTGACCATTACACTTCTTACCAACTCAGAGGGAAAGAAGATGGGAAAAACTGTAGGCGGTGCCGTATGGCTTGATCCGGAAAAGACCACACCGTACGATTTCTATCAGTACTGGAGAAATGTAGCCGATTCTGATGTTATCAAGTGTCTGAAGCTTTTGACCTTTGTTCCATTAGAGGAAATTGAGGAGATGGCCAAGTGGGAAGGCGCAGAGCTTAACAAGGCAAAGGAGAGACTGGCTTACGACCTTACCGAAATGGTTCATGGCAAGGAAGAGGCAGATAAGGCCGATGCTGCAGCCAAGGCAATTTTCATGGGCGGCGGTGATTCTGCCAATATGCCAAAGTACACCTTAAAAGAAGAAGATTATCGTGATGGCGCCATCGACATCTGTGGTGTACTGTTTGCTTCCGGACTTTCAAAGTCCCGTTCCGATGCGCGTCAGAATGTACAGCAGGGTGGTGTACAGGTTGCCGGCGAAAAGGTAACGGATGTTAAGAAGTCTTACACAGCGGCAGATTTTAAGGATGGTGTAATCGTACAGCGCGGTAAGAAAAACTTCGTAAAGATCTTTTCTTAAAAAGTCAGAGTAAAATATCTGCTTTAATATTTTAATTCTTTCAAAAAAATTACAAATAGTTTCAAAACCCTGTGCTTTGTTGCTAAAGCACAGGGTTTTCATTATAATTAAATGGATTTTAAATATATGGAGAAAAAACTATGCGCGTAAAGCTTTTTTTAAAAGCAATCGCTTTGACCGCGGTATTGACTTTTTCCAGTGTGTCATCAGCGTTTGCAACCGTTAAACCACATAGTACTGTCAGTCCGATCAAGTTAGTGGTAGATACGGATTATTTGGAATCAAAGGTTAATGACCCGGTATCAAGAAAAACAATGCCGGCCTTTATTGTAAGTAATAATGCTGAGTTTCATTTGATTTCTTCAAGTGCAGATACGACGGAATGTGACGTTGTATTTTATATCAATGAATTTATTGGTAATCAGGACGCAGGTTCCCGTACCAGAATCCTGAAGAAGAGAGTGAAAATGGGTGAGACGCTGACGATGCTTCCGGAAGAAAAATACGAGAAGGATGTCGCTAACGGCAGTGCTTATGATTTCACTAAACATTGTTATGTTGTGCGGGTTTATTCCAGTGCAGACCGGTATCAGGACTATTATTTCGGCCTTGTGGATGAAAACGTTTATGCCAACATGTATGACTCTTTGCAGGCTACGATTGCAGCAAATGAAGCAGATTAATAGGAATTAAGAGAAAGAAGGAAAACAAATTCGTTTTCCTTCTTTTTTTAGCTATAAAGAGCCGTGCTTGCACGGGCGGACAGTCCCCAATACACGGAATAAAGCCGGAAAACCGTGCGCATCGTAAGAAAGCGTTACGAAATCGTAAAAGACCTTGAAGTGGAATATGCTATACTTTGATAAAGATATGGATTCACTGAAAGTGATGCGAAATCCGCCGGATAGGACGATCGGCGGGAAAGCATTTTCCGGCGTTAAAGGAGAGAACGTAACCGTTCCGTTATGCCGGAAGTTCAGAGAACAGGAAAAGGAAAAGAGGAAAGAGAAGTATATGACGAAACAATGTCGTCTCCGTGCGATCATTGGCAGGTATTCCGGCCTTTTGTTCGCAATGTTATGTATGGTGCTGCTAAGCGGATTTCAGAGCTATGCAGCCGATTTCACAGGTTCGATTCAATCGGCTCTGATCAATCAGTATGATACCCGGAAAATTAATGTTTCCGCGGTATTGACCGGGACACCGGCTACAGCGGACAACCGCATTTATCTTTTTGAAATTGCACCGTATGAAAAGGATCTGGGAGCCCGGACCGATTATATTGAGTCCCGTGCCATAGGGGAAAATCTGACATTCACAGTGGATGTATTTAAAAATCCGGGAGCGATGCGTATCTATGACGCCTTTGTGCTCGCTGTGCAGCCGGGTGTCGGACAGCCGTTTCAGATCATCAGTAACCGATGCTATGTTTCCAATCCCGAAATGATTGCACCGGATCAGTCGCCGGCTGTAAACCGGGGTAAAAAAGGACTTATGGTTGATCCGAATATTCTGCAGGATGCAATAAGTCTTAACATTAAGCATGCTTCGATTGCAATTTCCACAGAGCTTTTGTTTGGCAAAGGAATTTCCTATACGCATGAAGGCATCAATTATGAGTTGAACCTGCAGTATGTGAACCTGATTGATCAGCAGGTCAAAACACTGACTGCAAACGGAATTTCCGTTACGGCGGTGCTTCTCAATGGATGGAATGACGCTTACCCACAGCTCTATCGTCCGGGACAGACCAAAATGCCGTCCGATGCCGCAGTGTATTACAGCTTTAATGTAGAAACGGAACAGGGCTTCCGTATGGTCAAGGCATTGGCCTCCTTTATGGCGAAACGGTATAACGGCCGTTCCGGCTATGGAAAGATTCAGAATTGGGTTATCGGCAATGAGCTGAATAACCAGTATTGGAACTATGCCGGCAATATGGATGTCGCAAGCTATACGCTTCTGTATCAGAGAACATTCCGTGTATTCTATGCCGCAATCAAGTCAGTCTGTGCGAATGACGATGTTATGTTCTCCATCGACAATTATTGGAACAGCCTTCCGGAATCCGGTTCGGTAGGAAAATATAAAGGAAGAGATATTCTTGAATATTTCAATTATTTCGATATGCAGGAGGGACGAACTGATTGGGCACTGGCCCTTCACCCATACAGTTATCCATTGCATAATCCGGCTTTCTGGGATGATCTTCAGAGCGGCAAGTGCAACGATACCAATGATACACCGGTAATCAGTTTCGCAAACCTTCATGTTGCAACGGATTTCATGCAGAATGCAACGATCCGTAAGAGAAACGGAGAAGTACGAAACATTTATCTGACCGAGCAGGGATTTACGGCGATGGACCAGGGCACGGATACAAGTGTACAGCAGGCCGTGGCCGTGGCTTACAGTCATTATATTGCCGATGCGAACCCATACATCAAGGCATATATGCTGTCTCGTCAGCTGGATCATGCGA
>ONLM01000281.1 GCA_900318695.1 uncultured Eubacteriales bacterium
TCAGCTGCTTTGACCGCGAGTTCTCCAAAAATAGATCCGGCTTCTTCTATCAAACCTGACAGCCCGCCTTTCTTAAAGGCATTTGTCAGCTTATTAACATAAGCTTGAGCTTCTACAGCAGCGTCTTTTAACGGGGTTTGAATCCCCTGATATATTTCTATTCCAAGCCCTTCAAGAGCTGATTTTAGTATAGTAATCTGACCTTGAAGGTTATTCTGCATGGTCTCAGCCATTGTTTTGGCTGCGCCATTAGAATTATTAATATTTGTAGTAAGTGTATTGAAATCAGAATCACTGGCATTGATAATTGCCAGCATTCCCGACATCGCTTCTTTACCGAACAACGTGCTTGCAGCGGCAGTTTGTTCAGCTTCTGACAGTCCGCCAAACTTCTCTCTTAGGTTCTTCAGTACGTCCGAAAGAGGAAGTGCTTTTCCATTAGCATCAGAAATGGATACACCGTATTTATCCATTACTTCCTTCATTGCTTTTGTCGGGGCCGACAAATTGGAAAGCGCCGTCTTCAACGATGTACCTGCCATAGATCCTTTAATGGAAGAATTCGCCATCAAACCAAGGGCAACAGATACATCTTCTGCGGAATAACCCATTGCACCGGCGAGCGGAGCCACATATTTAAAAGATTCTCCAAGCATCGACACATTTGTGTTCGCCGATGATGATGTTTTCGCAAGCACATCCGCAAAATGCGAGCTGTCGGAAGCCTTCATTCCGAAGGCCGTCAACGCGTCAGTAACAATATCCGACGTAGATGCTAAATCAAGACCATCAGCAGCGGCAAGTGACATAATACCGTCAATACCATTGAGCATATCTTCGGTCTTCCATCCTGCCATCGCCATATACTGAAGGGCAGACGCAGATTCAGATGCAGAAAACTTTGTTTTTGCACCCATTTCTTTCGCTTTATCGGTAAGAGCAGACAAATCCTTTCCTGTTGCTCCTGATATAGCGGAAACTTTTGACATTGCTGCTTCAAAAGATGAACCCACCTTAGTTGCTGCCGTTCCTCCGGCAACAATGGCACCGGATACTGCTGTAAATGTGGTAGATAATGCTGCAACACCCTTAGAAGCAATTGATTTCATTTTGCCAACACCGGATTCAAATCCACCAGTATCGACTTTAGTATCGATTTTTATAGAGCCATCATATGCCAATGTTCTCACCGCCTTTAAACCTGATAATAGCTCTGTAGGTAGTGAGGTCATCGGCATCCAATGGCATCTACTTGACCTCTTTTTCGTGTATAACTATCTCAAATAGTTTCTTACACTCGCGCCCTTTGCAATGAATAAAAACGCCGCTGCATAATGATTTGTCATCATAATAGATTGGCATTTCGTAACCGCAATAAGGGCATTTTACTTTTTTTGATTTTAATTTTTTCAAATCATCACCTTTATATCAAAGGAGATCTGCGACGGACTCACCATTAAGGAGCGCGTCTTCAATTCTGGTACACTTCTCTTCTTCTGATTTTCTTAATGGCAGCTTATAATGCTTTTTCATACGTTCAAAGTAATTCCGCTGTGCTGCCGGCATATTGGAAGTTATTTCCACTGCGCGATAGCCCATAATCTTAACGATTTCGGTATCATCCTGAAGTGAAAGAAAGTATGAATAAAACTTCCACCAATGTAATTTTTCAACATCAAGGTCTATTTGATATTGCTGACGGAAAGCCGCGGAAATATATCCGTCATCATATTCGTAAGAGAAGAAATCTTTATGCTTCCCTACAGATTTCGGTAAAGGCTTGCCGCATCGATAAAACCACATGATTTGCTCTGTGGTTTCTTCATAATGATTTATAGGAGGTTTTTTATCCTTAAAAACCAGATTTAGGATTTTATTAAACAACTCCTCTGCTTCACCTTCAAAATCAAAAAGCAACAACTGATATTTTATCCACACACGATAATCAGTATTTATTTTATACTCCGTTCCCCCAATCAACAGAGAGGAAGGAACGGAGTCGAGAAACATGTTCATTGATTATCAGTCAATAACCTTGATGCCATACTCAATGCAGCAGGTGTGTTCAATTCTGCATCCGCGGTAGTTGTCCCAATCTTTACAGAAGAAGGCA
>ONLM01000280.1 GCA_900318695.1 uncultured Eubacteriales bacterium
ATAAAAATTTTGTGTTGACAAATGCGACGCGAACCTATAGAATACAACATGTTCGCGGCGAGCGAAACACAAAGAAATGCACCTTTAGCTCAGTTGGTAGAGCAGCGGACTCTTAATCCGTTTGTCCAGGGTTCAAGTCCCTGAAGGTGCACGAAGGACTCAAGCTTATGGCTTGAGTCTTTTTTTTGACATTTCAAAACAACTGCATACGGTTTGGCATAAAAAATTACCGTTATTTTGTTATAAGTTGAATCCAAAACCAAAGGTATAACAAAATAACGGTAATTTCATGACATATTGTGGATGAACGAATTTTAAAATCTAATGAAGCAGCAACTCTTCTGCGCCGGAACTTTCGGAACGAACGGAACCCGGATCATGCGTAAGCTCACCGTCAATCAGGTGGATGACGGCAGCATCTGCACTGCCCTTTACGCCGGCAATGACCATCACGCCGTTATTACTTGCGAAATCGTAAGGGCTTTTTTCGATGGTATCGGTTAAGAGTATTGTAACGCCCTGCATGGCAAGAGCTGCAATTAGGTCTCTTCCGCTTGCGTCCGAAGTATCAAAAATGGTCATTCGGTCAATTCGACGGTTATCGATATCATAGATTTTAAAACGTGGACAGGTACTAAAAGGCTCATAGATGCGGCCTTTGTCATCATAACCTACTGCGATTCGCATATTTTTACCTCACTCTAAAACAAGACCTGAATTTAAGCCGATATAGATATATCGCTTCAATCGTTGAAAGAATTAAGGGAAAATGCGAAAATGTCACAATTCTGTCGTATATAAAAAACAAAACACCTGCTAAAATATTAAAATAGGAATGCAGATTGAAATGTTTAAGCATACTTTGTAGAATATTCCTTGCATTATTGTATAGAGTGAGGGATTTGGAGAAACATTGCATGGTTTACAATGCTGAGGAAGAAATAACAGATCCAATGAAAATAAATCGTCCGTATATGGCACATGAACTGACGGACGAAACGATTATAGAACTTCTTCAAAGAGCGGTACAATCTTTAAAAATGGGTATACTTTGCTTTGATGTAGAGAGTAGACTGATTTTTGCGAATAAACTTGCCTTTGAGCTTTTTCATGAAGACCAGGAAGAAAAACTGAGGGAGCATTTTCTTAATTGGGTCGAAAGCAGGGAGATAAAAGATCTTTCTGCCAACTGGTGCCAGGAGTATGAACATGAAACGACGGTTTCATTGTACGATGTAACCTGTCAGAGAATCTTTAATCGAAATTATCAGGTAAAAAACATCATTTATATAATTGATGATTATACACCGGATGCCAATGTTTCGGCGGGGCGGACATATCGCGAAATGCATGATCCGTTAACCGGAATTCTGAATCGTAACGGATTCTATCGTGAAGTGGAAAAATTCCTGAAGGAGCATAGCACTTCGCAGGAAAATTACTATATTCTGATTTCAAATATACGGGATTTCAAATTGATCAATCGGATTTACGGAGATCAGAAGGGAAACTCGATTTTAAAGAACAATGCCCGGATTTTAAGCAATATGCTTTATCCGAGTGATATTGTGGCTCGTTTTTACGCAGACAAATTTGCCGCATTCATACCGGAGAGGGATTTTGATAAACCACTCTTCCATAATGTAATCAACCTTATGCAGAGTCAGATGGGCAGCGGCGGCAACAAGCTTCGTATTCAGGTGGGAATTTATAAAGTCCAGCCGGAAGATAAAAATGTGGCGCAGATGTGTGATTATGCCACAATGGCGCTGAACAGTATTCATGTGGAAGACAGTTTAACGGTGGCCTATTATGAGCCGGCAATGCTGGAAAAGGCAATGACCGAAAAGGAAATTATCTCCGGCTTTGAAGAGGCAATGCAGGCCGGGGAGTTTAAGATTTACCTGCAGCCGCAGGTGGATGCCCATTCCCGTCTTTTGGGTGCAGAAGCATTGGTGCGCTGGTGTAAAAGCGACAATGTAATTGTACCGCCGAATGTTTTTATTCCGATTTTTGAACGATCCGATCTAATCAGTAAACTGGACCGGTATGTTTGGGAGTTATCAGCCAAGCAGCTTGAGACCTGGAAGGGAACAGAAATGGAGGGATTATACATTTCTGTTAATATTTCTCCTAAGGATATCGAATATCTTGACGTCTATGAGATTATGCTGGATCTGGTTGAAAAATATGAAATCGACACTTCTAAGCTACATCTCGAAATTACAGAGACCGTGCTGATGAGTAATCCGGTGAAGGTAAACCAGCTGATTATGAAACTGAAGCGGCTGGGATTTTTGATTGAAATCGATGATTTCGGCAGCGGCTATTCTTCATTGAATCTGTTAAAGGATATAAAGGCGGATGTGCTGAAAATCGATATGGGATTTTTGAGAGAAACCATGAATCAGGAACGGAGCCATATTATTCTGGATGCAGTTATATACATGTCCAAGCGGCTTGGTATGGAAACGGTGACAGAAGGTGTGGAAACCGAAAAACAGCTGCATATGTTGACAGATCTGGGTTGCGATATGTATCAGGGCTATCTCTTCTCCCGTCCGATTCCGGTGAAGGATTTCGAAAAGAAGTATTTTATGAACGGCGGTAAAACCTGTATGGATAATCGCAATGTTGTATAAAATGAATAGAAAAAATGAATAGAAAAGATAACTAGAAAAAATGAACGTCCGGATTGATCCGGGCGTTCATTTTTTGTCTTAATTTGAATCTTCATTTTTTTCTTTTTGGGAAAGTTTTGATACAAGCTTGGCCCGGTCAGACAGAGATCTGGAGTGGCTTTCTGCGGTCGGATGAGGATGATTCGGAGCCGCATGTGGGTTTAGTGCAGACTCTTTGTGAATCGGCGATAACAGTCGCTTACGGAGATCACCTACAATATACCAAAGGCCGAGCAGTGTCATAATCTGTGGAATGATAAAGACACAGACAAAAGTCACGATAGTCATAACAGCACGGTTTCTGGTAAGAAAACGGCCTAATATCATGCAGAATGCAATGGCACCGAAGCAAAGAACGTACATATATCCGAAGATACCGATCATTTGTACGGAACCGGTGAGGATTTCACTTGAAAAAGGCTTTAACATGGTATAGTTATAGCCCATGAAACCAAGAAAAGCGACAATACCGGTCCACTTTGGCGGACGGTATTCATAGATGGCCTTCGGCTTTTGTACGTGAAAACGCAAACGCCGCAGCAAAAGCAGACTGATCTCAAAGACTACAAAACCCTGCAGGAGTCCCATAAAGATCATGCAAATGGCAAAAATGCGAATCAGAAAATGGCTTTCGAGCATTTGCGGTGGAAATGCCATGCCGCTCTTTTCTATTACTTGCTGCATCATCTGCCGCATTTCATCAATTTGTGCGGTAATCGGTACACCGGAAATGATGGTAAGCATTACAGTGCTGGCTATATTGGCTATGGAAGATAATACCATGACCAGAAAAAGGGTTTTCGTCGGATCGATTTTTTTATACAGGCATCCGCCCATTACCGTACCGATGAGACATTCGCTTACGACATAAAAAATGGTCGTGACGGTGCCGAAAAGGAAGGACAATAAGGATATGACGGCAACGACAGGAAGACTGCTCTTCCAGCCGTATTTTGCGGCATAAGCGACCATTGGAATCGGGAACAGAAACATCAATGTGTCCTGTAGAAAGCCGCCGGACTGGCGGTTGATCAGCAGAAGAACGGCAAAGATGGCGGCGATCAGACCGCCAGTGGTTACTTTTAATGTTTTTTTGTTCATGGATAAAAATCCTTACCTTTTTGTTTTTTTCATTATGATTATATCGCAATTGAGCCGGGATAAGTGTTAAGAATCACTTTTTTCCAGCTTTACGCGGAATGAGATTTTCCGTTCGGTGGGCATATCGTCAAATTGAATGGTGTAGGACGAAGCTTCCAAATCGACATCGGTCACAAGCCCATTTCCGAATATTTTATGATGGATCCGGTCGCCAATGTTGAAATGCCCCGATTCTCCGGTCGGATGGAGCCGGGTATCCATAAGATTGATGTAACTGCGGGCTTCTTCCAACATGGCTGTTTTAGGTGCTTCTGTAAAATGCAGAAATGACGGATCAATATCCAGGATAAAACGGGATGGATATCGTGGAGAACCGTCGAAATTGTTTCCGGCAGCTTCCGAAATATAAAGCCCCTTTTCTGCTCTGGTCATTGCTACAAAGGCCAGGCGGCGCTCTTCTTCCATTGCTTCCAGCGTGGCCGTCTTTTTGGACGGGAAAATGCCTTCTGCCATGCCACAAAGAAAGACATAAGGAAATTCAAGCCCCTTTGCGGTATGCACGGTCATAAGTCGGACACGATCCGCGGTATCCGCTTTATCCATATTTGAAAAAAGCGCTACGTGTTTTAAATACGATGCGAGGTCGGTCTCC
>ONLM01000278.1 GCA_900318695.1 uncultured Eubacteriales bacterium
AAGAACCTTAACATGACCGTCCTCGCTGATTTCCGTATCCGCGATCATAACACCATCATCCAGAATCTCCGTCGGCGCCTTCTGGAACTCAAATACCGCACCGTCCAGCTTAGCATATTCTACTTCATCCTTGGATGCAGACGTTTCATTACGGCGTACATAAACATGCACGTCCGTCGCGCCCTTACGGATAACCGTTCTCGCCACATCCATCGCCGAATTTCCGGCGCCGATGATTGCAACCGACTTGCCTACATCCACAGAATCCGGATTGTTTAAATAATTGATTGCATAATGTACATTACCGAAGGATTCTCCCGGAATGCGAAGCCGTCTCGGTCTCCATGCACCGGTTCCGACAAATACAGCCTTGTATCCATCGTCAAACAGGTCCTGAATGCTGGTGGACTGGCCAATGGAAAAGTTTGGACGGAAATAGATTCCAAGCTCCTTCAGCTTCACCGCATAGCGATCCAGAATTACATGTGGCAGACGGAAATCCGGAATGCCGTAACGCATAATGCCGCCCATCTTATCACGGGTTTCAAAAATGGTAACCTTATATCCCTTGCTGGCCATAATAATCGCAATGGTCATACCGGCAGGACCTGCACCGATGACGCCAACCTTTTTACCGTTTGGTGCCTGCTGTGCGATCTTGATTCGCTCAAAGCAAGCATCGGAAATATAATTCTCGATCGCAGAGATATGGATCGGATTGGACTTCAGTCCACGAATACAATGCCCTTCACACTGTTTGTCATGATCACAGACCAGTGAACAAACCATTGACAGCGGATTGTTCTCAAACAGCATGTATGCAGCATCCAGCATCTGATCCTCTTTTAAAAGACGAATCATCTCCGGAATATTGGTATTGATCGGGCAGCCCTTTCGGCACTGCGGATTCTTACACTGGAGGCAACGATTTGCCTCTTCAATAACATGTATTGCCATATCTTCCTCCCATTTCTCGCTTGTTCTTTGCATATATTAGCGGCAAATCTCTTTTCATTCTAGTCTTTTTTCGAAAAAACATCGTTATTAAAATAACTTAAGGAATCTGAACTGTCTGCCACAAGAATCTTTAAAGTAGCATCCCGTTATAAAATCTGTTACAATACCGTGAGCATAAAATCTTTCAGCACAAATACGTATATTTTGAAACGTTCTGATAAAGGAGAATAACTATGTTAAAAGTCGAAAGAACGGCGGTCATGAACCTTGAAAATGCCATGCGCGGCGCACGAAATCCGTTAAATTCCTGGGCACGCTCCGACAGTAGCTACGACGAAAACGGAAACTATATATTAGGTCCGAATGATTTAAGCCTTGCAAAGCGTCTCCGTCTGGCCGGATCCGATCATCGCAAATTCATTCGCCAGATTTTTGTTTCCTGCGATGTTACCGCTCCGCTTTACTGGTGGAAAGAGTACGATACTTACAAGGTGGCTACTGTCGCAAATTCCACTTCTACCATGCACAAAATTCACGCGAAGCCGATTGAAATGGACGATTTTTCTCATGATCACTTGACGGCAGATGCCCAAAAAATCATGGAAGCCTACATTCAGGAAATTGAAAAAATCCGTCTTCGCTATATGGAAAACGGAAAAAATAAAGAAGACTGGTACGATCTCATTGAGATGATTCCGGAATCCTACAATCAGATGCGCACCATCTCTTTAAATTATGAAACGCTTGTTAATATCTACTTTGCACGGAAAAACCATAAGCTTGACGAATGGCATACTTTCTGCGACTGGATCGAAACACTTCCATATGCAAAAGAGATCATTCTCGCCCTTCCGGATGAAACCGAAGAAGTAGAATAAAACCCTGTATAGTGTTTCCGTGAGCGGGTGTCCCATGCGCTTGATCGGTAAGAAAAAGCAAGAAAAACGAGACGGGTTCAAACCCGTCTCGTTTTTTTCTTTTTGCAATACATTTTTCCGGCCTTATTCCCGCTATAGTCTCATACCGAAAAATTTTATACGGCAATGGCCTTACCTAAAATAATCGAATAAATCAGTTTCTCTTTCACCGGACGCCCGGTAATTTCCTGAAGTGCCTTCGCGTAAAGCGCCAGCTGTGTTTTATAACGTCCGATCAGCGTGGCCTCATCCCGTACATGGTCCGACTTATAATCCACAAGAATAATGCCATCCTCCTGTAGAATAAAGGCATCAATAATGCCCTGCAGAAGTACCGGTTCTTCCGAAGTATGCTCCGGGAAAAGGTCACAGTCCCGGACCTGTTTCATAAAATGCTGCTCCCGGAAAAGAATCCCCTGTTCCTGGGCTTCTTTAAACTTCTTCGCAAGATCCGTCTTTAGAAAAGCCGCAAACCTCTCCGGACGGATCAGACTATACTCTGCCTCACTTAGAATTTCCGGTAACTGCTCGATGCCCCGTCCATAATCATAGCGTTCAAAGGCATGATGGTAGGCATCTCCCACAGAAGCTCCCGCCTGTTCCCGGTACTGCGCCGCCTGCGGTTTTGGTCCGGGTGTCTCCGGATCCACTGGCCGATCCGTATCCGCCTGAATCGTCCAATGTTCCCGTCCGGCTTCTGCTTCACGGGCTTCAAACTGCTCCATATCCATCTCTTTGATTTCCGAAACGGAATGCTTCGGCCGCAGCTTCACCGCATCCAGATGCGCATATACACTGGCCAGATGTGCTTCGGCATTCCGATACATCTCTGTTTCTTCATCGACACAGTCCATAGCCGCATAGAGATTTTCCTCCAGTTGCAATTCCCTACGGATTTCCTGGCGAGAGTTTTCTGCGATTTTCTCCACCGTATAGGTATCC
>ONLM01000277.1 GCA_900318695.1 uncultured Eubacteriales bacterium
CGTCTATGGATCTGGCAATTGTCCTTGCCCTGATTTCTTCCTATATGAATATTGAAATTCCCGATGACGTTATGGTTTTTGGGGAAGTCGGACTGAGCGGAGAAGTCCGGGCAGTCGGAAATGCAGAGCAGCGCGTGCAGGAAGCGGTGCGATTAGGCTTTAATAAAATAATTCTCCCAAGCTTTCACGCTAAGCGCTTTGAGAATATTCAGCTGAAAGACACCAAAATCGTTCCTGTCCGAAATATTCGCGAGGCATTATCAATTCTAAAAAAGTAAATACAATTTATTTTTTCATTCTATACCAAAATATCCCTGTTGAGAAAATCTCAGCAGGGATAAAAAAAAGATCAGCTCAAGCTGATCTTGAAGAAGCAGGGGATGAGGGATTCGAACCCCCATAGGCGGTTTTGGAGACCGTTGCTCTACCATTGAACTAATCCCCTATGGTAGTGCTCGCTTGAATTTCTTTAAGCGACTCGTTTATAATACTCATTTTTGATTCCCAAGTCAAGAGCTTTCTTTTCGAGATTAAAAAACATTTTTCAAAAATTCCACGCTCTTTTTTGCAAAAAAAATGCAGCAGACATAAATCTGTGCTATGGTATCCATGTTAAACCTAACTGCTATAACGTTGGGAGATAGAACTATGGAATCCATTACAAAAGAAATACTACCAGGAATTTTCCGCCTGACCTTAAGCGATACAACTATTGAGCAGGGTGTCAGCGAAATTCATATTTTTATTATACCCGGAAAACCATCTTCCCGTTCCTTGATGATCGATACGGGTTTTAAAACCACAAACTGTCTGGAACGTCTTGAACAGGCATTACACGAATTGCATATTTCGTATTCCGATCTGGATATTTTCCTCACTCACCGCCATCATGATCATTGCGGTCTGGCCGGAATTCTTTCCAAAAAAGGCGCCCGTTTATTTATGAACCCTTCTGAAGAACGGCATCCTTATGATTGTCTTGCCTACCGTTTGAGCGATGAATCCTTTCAGGCGCAAAAAGATGTATTATGCTCCGCCGGAATCACCGCGCAACAATCGCCTGCTGTCTGGAACGCCTTTATGCATGTGACCCACAGAATACAGCAGCACGGCGAATGGGTACTGGCTATTTTGGGATTTCCGTACCAGCCCGTTCAAAGCGGAGATCGCTTCAACTATGGCGCATATCAATTCGAAGCAATTCCTTTAAAGGGGCATACCTATGGTCAACTCGGCCTTATAGACCGTGATCATAAAATCCTGTTTGCAGCAGATCAGGTGCTCGACGGCATGTCCCCGATTATTGCAACCACTTATCCAGACGAATCCCTTCTGCAGAGTTTCTTTGACTCTCTCGAAATGATCAAACATACCTGCACAGAAGAGTGGTGTGTTATTCCGGCTCATGGTCCGATCATTGCCGATCTGCCATCTGCCGTGGACCACACGGTATACAGCTATCTCAACAAAGCCTCTGCCGTGAAAAACCTTCTAGAAGAATGGACACATAATCCTAAATCGGCAGGTTGCAACAAGACGGAGCCGACATGTCCAGGCTACACGATACGGGAAATTGCAGAATCCATTTACCACGTAGCGACACCGCCGAATGATGAAGCCTCTTTCTTTATCTATAAAATGTTTATCACGAAAACATTTAGCCTGCTTGAGTATCTGAACGGCCTCGGCTTTGTCACACGAACTCTTTTGAATGGCACATACTACTGGAACTATAAGGAGCCAAATGTCACAGAATACCATCATTAACATAGAACACCTTTCCAAAGTCTACACAGAACGCCAGATTTTTAACGACACCGACTTCAGTATGCTTGAAGGCGAGCGCATTGCCCTTATCGGCGTTAACGGAACCGGAAAATCAACTCTTTTAAAAATTGTTGCCGGACTGGAAGAACCTGACAGCGGTAACATTGCCCGAAAACGAAATCTGCATATCCGATATCTTCCGCAGACACCAAATTTTGATCCGAACGATACTGTTCTCGAAGCAATTCTTCATGATAACGAAGATCACCCCCATGTTTTGGATCTCGAAACGGAAGCCAAGAAGTTTTTATCGAAGCTCGGAGAAAATGATTTCGATTTAAAAATCGGTGTACTGTCCGGCGGACAGAAAAAAAGAGTTGCTCTTGCAAGCGTTCTTCTTTCCACCGCCGATCTTTTGATTTTGGACGAGCCGACCAACCATCTTGATGGTGAAATGTCCGAATGGCTTGAGCTCTATTTAAAAAACTTTAAAGGCAGCCTGCTTATGGTTACGCATGATCGCTATTTTCTGGATGAAATTTGCGACCGCATCGTAGAGCTCGATCAGGGAAAGCTCTACAGCTATAAGGCCAATTACGAGGGATATCTGGAATTAAAAGCCGAACGTATGGATATCGCCAGAGCGCAGGAGCGGACGCGTCAAAACATTCTGCGGCATGAACTCGAATGGATCCGCCGCGGAGCAAAGGCAAGAACAACAAAACAAAAAGGCCGTATTCAGCGGTACGAACAGCTCAGTTCCATGCACGGGCCAAGTGAAGAAGAGGAATTAAAGCTCAGTTCCATTTCAAGCCGTTTGGGTAAATCCACAATTGAATTAAGTCATATATCAAAAGGCTTTAACCAAAAGAACCTGATTCATGATTTCAGCTATAATTTTCTTCGAAATGACCGCATTGGCATTATCGGGCCAAACGGTGCCGGTAAATCAACCCTGATCAAAATGATCACCGGTTGGGAAAAACCGGACGAAGGGGAGGTTCTGATTGGTCAAACGGTAAAAATCGGATATTTTTCACAGGAAAACGAAGAGCTCGATGGTTCTCAGCGGGTAATTGACGCCATTACGTCCATCGCAGAATACGTACATA
>ONLM01000275.1 GCA_900318695.1 uncultured Eubacteriales bacterium
ATAGGGATTGGATTATCAATCCAAAACCTTGCGTTAATTTCAGCGCAGAATTATCGTTCCGTTCTATTTAATGGTAATGTTCTAAAGGCGGCACAAGAGTTAAAGAAAACGGATGAGACGAACGCATTCAGAGATGTTATCACGGGAATCATGCAGTTCGGAACTGTCGACCTTAATGTTGTGAAGGTTCAGCAACTTGGATCTATCAACAGTAATCAATTTATTCCGGTTAATGTACACCGTGAAACAGAGAGTGCGATAACTCAGCAAATTATTATGCTGGATATTACTGGCGTATCTGAATTTCCAGCAATTTACTATGAGCAAGTAAAGGCTGCTGTTGATGCCATTAATATTGCTATACGATCTATAGTTCCAAATCTGCAGATTGAATTAAATAAAAAAATGGAACTGGAACAACCGGACGGAACCAAAACTGTTCAGGTTGATGTGTATTCCAATAGGAACGGAAAAAGATTTCTCATCCGATATGAATCGGAGGGTATTAAGAGAATTATTTCTATTCTTAATTATTTGATTTCAGTGTTCAACAATGAAGGTGTGTGCCTTGTTGTCGATGAATTGGATTCTGGAATTTTTGAATTTTTGCTTGGTGAATTGCTTGGCATGATGAATAAGGAGATGAAGGGACAGCTGATTTTCACGTCTCACAATCTTCGTATTCTTGAAATGCTTGATTCTAAAAATATTGTCTGCTCAACTACTAATCCGGATAACAGATATATTCGTCTGGTTGGTGTTGAGAAAAATCATAATAAGCGTGATTTCTATATTCGAGCTATTACACTCGGCGGACAGAAGGAAGAACTTTATGATGAAGATGATCTTATTGCCATGGGATATGCATTCCGAAAAGCGGGAAAGGTCAACAATGATGTAAAGCTTTCGTTCTCCTCAGACTTTGAAAGAAAACTGCAGGCTGCAGCTAAGCAGGAGGAGTAATATCTTGACCATGCGTTATACAACGAGCAAAACTTAGATAAGGATGATAAACAGGCATACGCGGATCAGTTTTATGAAAAGTTTCTTGGAAAAGAATATATGTTCCCGGAGTTTTTGAAGTCTGATGTAGTAAATGGGGTGCCGAATACAGTGCCAGAATCTTGGAAGTATATCAAAGAAGGAGTCCATTCGTTGGAACGACATACGAACTTACATATATACTTTACGAAATATCCAACGCCGGATGGACTCTTGTAATAGAAAACGATATTTATTTGCAGGCCTTACTATCAGATGTGGTAGTAAGGCCTTTTGGGTGATTATATGGGAAAAGAATTTTATGGGGATGAGGACTTATACGATATTATGAACATAAAAAAAGAAACGAGCGACCTTTTCCAGTCCAAAGACCTTACTCAGTAAAAAACCCATTTCTTGATTTATATGTTAAAGGCACACAATCGGTGTGAACGGGTTATTTATAGAAGAGATATAATTTGTATAAATAGCACAAATAACCATTGATATATAGGCACGATATGTGCATAATAAATCATTGTATGAAACAAAAATTCATTCAAAGGCAGAAATATTGAAAATTAAATTATAAAATTTATGATGGTGATAAGGAAAAAAGAATCATGGAGACAGGCCTGTTAATCAAAATTCATAACTATGAGTTGTATGCCAGTCCGGCAGAAAAGAACTTTATTCGGCAGTTAAATGCGGAACCGGAGAAATTCACACAGAAAAATCTCCGGCAGATTGCGGAAATGACCTATGCTTCGCCTGCGACAATTATACGTCTGTGCAGGAAATTGGATTATAAAGGTTTTCGGGATTTTCAAAGAGCACTTGTGTATGAAACGGCTCTTTCACGGAAGAGCATGAAGCTTTCCATGCAGGATGTGCTTTCGGTGAAATCGACAGAGGAAATTATCAAGCGGGTTACATGGAAAAATGCAGAGGCATTGGAAATGTCACAAAAGCTTGTCAATGCCGCAGACATTGACCGTTGTGTAGAGATGATCGGCAAGGCGAGAAACATTACATTATATGGTGTTGGTTCTTCTCTTCTTGTTGCGAGAGACTTGTATTTAAAACTGGTCCGAATCGGGCTTCTGTGCAACATTGCCGATGACTTGCATACGCAGCTGTTATACGCAAAAACGATGCAGGAAACCGATCTTGCAATCATAATCAGTTATTCGGGTCTGACGGAAGAAATGATAACCTGTGCCAGAACAGCGAAGGAGAATGGGGCACAGACGATCGTTATAACGCGTTCCAGCGGTTCCAAACTGGCCAAATACGCGGATGTAGTTTTAGCGGTTGCCACGACAGAACTGATAATCCGGAGCGGTGCAATGTCCTCCAGAATATCCCAGTTAAATATGGTGGATGTACTTTATACCACGTATGTGAACCGCCATTACAGTGAGTTATCCGGGAAATTTGAAAAAACGCAGATTCATAAGTCGATGGAAATGTAGCGATGGATTTGTATGAGAGTATAGAGAAGGTGCAAAAATGATTGATTTATCCAGATTGACAACGGAAACCAGAAATCCGGAGAGTATGGATCTTGATGAAATGACTCCGCAGGAATTAGTGGAGTTGATGAATCGGGAAGACCGGCATGTTGTGGATGCGGTGAGGGAAGTGACGCCGGAGATTGCGAGAGCGGTAGAGCTTGCAACGGAGGCATTAAAGCGTGAGGGAAGAATCTTTTATATCGGAGCCGGTACCAGCGGACGGTTGGGAGTATTGGATGCGGCGGAATGTCCACCGACCTTTGGTGTTTCACCGGATCGGGTCATTGGCCTGATCGCAGGTGGCGAATCGGCTTTTTTGAAAGCAGTTGAGGGAGCGGAGGACAGCAAAGAATTATGCCGCAGAGAATTGGAAAAATATCATGTATGCGATAAGGATCTGGTTATCGGCTTGGCTGCCAGTGGGCGAACACCCTATGTGATTTATGGCCTTCGTTTTGCGAAATCGATTGGATGCAGAACCATTGCCATTGCCTGCAATAAAGATTCCGAGATCGGGCAGGAAGCGGATGTGAAAATTGAGGCCGTCACTGGACCGGAGGTGCTGACCGGATCCACAAGGTTAAAGGCCGGAACCGCGCAGAAAATGATTCTCAATATGATTTCCACCGGAGCGATGGTGGGAATCGGGAAAGTCTATCAGAATTTAATGATCGATGTTCAGAAAACCAACGAAAAACTGGAGGTTCGTGCGCAGAATATCACGATGGAAGCGACGGGCTGTGACCGGGAGGAAGCCGTTCGCATGTTGGAGAAAGCAGAAGGAAACGTCAAGACGGCAATCATCATGATACTGCTTGCATGTGACAAAAAGGAAGCGGAGCAAAGACTCTTAAAGGCAGACGGCAAGGTCCGGACTGCATTAAATCATAAATAAGAGGCAAGGAGGTTGTGGTATGAATTGGCAAGAGATTAGCAGACAGATTCTGGAG
>ONLM01000274.1 GCA_900318695.1 uncultured Eubacteriales bacterium
GGATTCTCTCGCATCCATTGAGGATAACTCATGGTACAACAGCACCGTTCGTGCATCCCTTCTTCCGGACGCGAAGCTTCGTTCGCTGTTGATTCTCCGGGATGGCGCACAGGAGCTGAAAAAGATCGATGTAATCTTCCCGGTTCTTCATGGAAAATTTGGTGAAGACGGTACGATTCAGGGACTTTTTGAAATGTCCGGCATTCCGTATGTGGGCTGCGGCGTTTTAGCCAGCGCGGTCTCTATGGACAAGCTGTATACAAAGGTGATCTGTGAAGAGCCGTTAAAGGCAATCGGCGTTCGCCAGGCGCGGTATGTTGCCATTGTCGGTAAGGAAGTGGACAATGTCGATGCCAATGTGGAAAAGGTGGAAGCCGCTTTCTCTTATCCGGTATTTATTAAGCCATCCAATGCCGGCTCCAGCTGCGGTGTTACCAAGGCACACAACCGGGAAGAGCTGATTGAGGGAATCCGAAAGGCATATGAAGTTGACCGCAAGATTCTTGTGGAGGAGACCATTATCGGCCGTGAGGTTGAATGTGCGGTATTCCGCGGAGGAGATGGCGAGATCAAGGCATCCGGCGTAGGCGAAATCCTTGCCGCTGCCGATTTCTATGATTATGATGCAAAATACAACAATCCGCAGTCGGAGACCGATACCGATCCGGATATGAAAGAAGAGGATCGTGAGCTGATCCGCAAGGCAGCCAAGGCGGTATTTAAGGCTGTAGACGGATATAGTCTCTCTAGAATCGACTTCTTCCTGACAGAAAACGGACCGGTATTTAATGAGCTGAACACACTGCCGGGATTCACTGCGATTTCTATGTATCCAATGCTTTGGGCCGCAAAGGGAATTGAGAAAAAACAGCTTGTAAACGATCTGATCAATACGGCATACGAGCGATAATGGAAAAAGCCAAAGAAGAGATCCGAAAGGTGAAAGATCGAAATTAGGAAATTAAGAATTTCATAATACTTCATTTCGGAGTTCTTCAAACAATAACCGGAAGGAAATGCTACTATATCTACATAATAAATGTACGATTTATTTTCCTTAATCCTTTTTCCAAATACACTTGATCCCGACCGCTCCTTTCGGCCGGGATTATTTTATTTTTCGGATCCCGATCTGTTTTCGGTCGCGATCCGGCTACGATAAAGGACGAAAAAATGAAAGTAAAAATAACAATTGAAACACGGCAGACGGTCAATGGCGAGACCGAGTCTCTGACCCATACGGCCACCGGCATTCTCCGGGAACAGGCTCGTGACCGGCACAGCCTCACCTATCTTCTGGACGGTATTCATCATGAAATGTTCATTGATCTTCCGGAACATGAAATCCGCGTGATTCGGAACTGGGATGAGAAAAACGTCCTGGTGTATCACGAAAACGTGCATCATGTGATGGACTATCAGACGCCGGTCGGAGGCATGCAGTTGGGATTTAATACCAAATATCTGGAGATCGACCGTATTCACAGTGACGCCGTACTCAGCATTCTTATCGTTTATCAGGTGACACAGTTCGGGAATCCGGTTTCTGACAATGAAGTGCGCATAAAGCTGACAGAAATGAGTTAAGGCCGTAAACCAGCCTTGCAATTTATTCGGTGTTCTAGTAAAATGTTCAAAGTGCTTGAATAAGCAATCTGTTTCGAAAGATGAGGATTTTGATATGTTACTTGCAATTACAGCTGGTGCGGTGACCAAAGTGCTTTTGGTGATTCTGTTCATTCTTCTTGTGCTGATGGGCGTTCTGTATTATTTCGGACGTAAGATGACCAAACAGCAGCAGGAACAGCAGCCGCTGATCGAGGCAAATACCCAGTATTTCTCCATGCTGATCGTGGATAAAAAGAAACTGTCCATTAAGGACGCAATCGCAGCGGGTATTCCGGCGGCAGTGGAGCAGCAGACCCCGTTCTACTTAAAGATGCAGAAGCTTCCGGTTGTTAAGGCAAAGATCGGTTCCCGTATGATGACACTGATCAGTGATCCGACCGTATTTGAGCAGCTTCCGCTGAAAAAGGAATGCAAGGTTGCCGTAGCCGGCATCTACATTCGCGAAATCAAGTCGGTTCGCGGTGGTTCCATTCCTAAGGTTGAAGAAAAGAAAAAGGGCTTCTTTGCAGGACTTCGTGATAAGGCACAGGCCAGCATTGCAAAGAGCAGCAAATAACGCAGGAAAAGACATAAAATATTTATACAGAGACCTGGTGCATGAGAGTGCACCGGGTTTTTTATTTAATGGAAGGGCTTTTTGAAAGAAAATTAAGAGAAAAAAGCGCTTTTTTGAAATTTCCTGAATCGAATGTCAATAAGTTGTTGACGGATGCAGGCTAGGGTGATAAGCTAAAGTTTGCTTATTCTGGATACATGGGCTAAGTGCGCCCATTTTCTGAATAAGACACAGTAACATAAGAACTTGCTGATATCTGATCGTTTTAAGATTGGGTATGAGCTCTATATTTATAGACGGAGTGATCCGTCTCAGCAGGGGTGAACGGTCAATGGAAAAAAGCAGAATGCACGTCGTAAAAAACGGCAAAAACGTCAGAATGTCGTTCTCTCAGAACAAAGAAGTTCTGGAGATGCCAAATCTGATCGAGATTCAGAAAGACTCCTACAAATGGTTTCTTACTGATGGCCTGAAAGAGGCTTTTGATGACATTTCTCCGATCCAGGATTTCCAGGGCAATCTGAGCCTTGAATTCGTGGGTTACAAGCTCTGCGAAGATGAGAAAAAGTATACCATCGAGCAGTGTAAGGAGAGAGACGCAACATATGCTGCACCTTTAAAGGTAACAGTACGTCTTCACAATAAAGAGAAAGAAGATATCTCCGATCATGAGATTTTCATGGGCGATCTGCCGCTGATGACAGATACCGGATCTTTCGTCATCAATGGCGCAGAGCGAGTAATTGTATCTCAGCTCGTTCGTTCCCCTGGCATTTATTATGGTATTGATCACGATAAGATCGGTAAGGAACTCTATACCGCTACGGTAATTCCTAACCGTGGTGCATGGATCGAGTACGAGACAGACTCTAACGATGTTTTCTTCGTTCGTGTCGATAGAACCCGTAAGGTTCCGGTAACGGTATTTATCCGTGCGCTTGGTATTGATACCAACGACAAGATTCTTGAGTACTTTGGTGATGAGCCTAAGCTTCTCGCTTCATTTGAAAAGGAACAGCCGGATGCGCAGACATACGAGGGCGGTCTTCTGGAACTCTATCGTAAGATCCGTCCGGGCGAGCCTCTTTCTGTGGATTCCGCAGAGTCTCTCCTTAACGGCATGTTCTTTGACCCGAGACGTTATGACCTTGCCAAGGTTGGTAGATATAAATTCAACAAGAAGCTTCACTTCAAGAACCGTATCAAGGGACATATTCTCTCTGAGGATGTTCTGGATCCTACAACAGGTGAAGTGATTGCAGAAGCCGGCACACAGGTAACACTTGCAAAGGCAGTTGAAATCCAGGATGCAGCCGTTCCATACGTATGGATCGATGGCCCGACCCGTAAGGAGAAGGTTCTTTCTGCCATGGAAGTCGATGCTTCCAAGTGGTTTACAGATTTCACAAAGGATGAGCTGGAGGATCTCGGTATCCGCGAGCTTGTATACTATCCGGAGCTTGCAAGACTTCTGGAGGAGCATGCAGGTGATACCAAGGAAGAGCTTGCCAATGCCATTAAGAAGGATATCCATGAGCTCATTCCGAAGCATGTAACCAAGGAAGATATTTTTGCTTCCATCAACTATTGCATGCACCTTGAGGAGGAGATCGGTACAAAGGATGATATCGATCACCTGGGAAATCGTCGTATCCGTGCGGTTGGTGAGCTTCTTCAGAACCAGTACCGTATTGGTTTGAGCCGTATGGAGCGTGTTGTTCGTGAGCGTATGGCAACACAGGATATTCAGGAGATGACAGCACAGTCTCTCATCAATATCAAGCCGGTAACGGCAGCCGTTAAGGAGTTCTTCGGTTCATCACAGCTTTCACAGTTCATGGATCA
>ONLM01000270.1 GCA_900318695.1 uncultured Eubacteriales bacterium
AAATTCTTTTGCATTACAAAATCCCCGGTAAATAGATACAAAACCGTTACAGGAATCATTAAAGTTATATTTTGCGCCACAACCGCAAGAATGCTGAGGTTCATCTCTTTGACGCCTTGCGTGGACAAAGCAAATTTTTGTTTCAGATAGTTATTCATACCGCTTCACCTACCTTCCAGCGAATGGCATTCTGATATTCTTTCCACATAGTGCTGTACAGACCGCCCCGGCCCAACAAATCTTCGTGTTTTCCTTCCTCCACAACGGTTCCATGATCAAAGACATAGATCTTATCCGCATTGCGGATGGTTGACAACCGATGCGCAATCATAATCACTGTGCAGTGTTTCGTCAGTTCTGCAAAGGCCTTTTGCACCAGCGCCTCGTTTTCCGGATCCGCAAACGCGGTTGCTTCATCCAGAATAACCAATGGCGCTTTCTTTAAGATCGCTCTGGCAATCGCAATGCGTTGCTGTTCGCCACCGGAGAGATACGTACCTTCCGCACCAAGTACCGTATCGATTCCGTTTGGCAGATGTTCAATAATTTCATCACACTGCGCAGCATGGAGCGCTTCGCGAATTTCCTTTTCCGTCGCATCGGGTTTCGCGATTCTCAGATTATCGGCAATGGAACGTTTTAACAGTTTCGAATCCTGAAACACATACGATATTCTGTTCATCCGTTCTTCTTTTCCCATGTCCCGTACATCGACACCGCCGATCGTAACACTTCCTTCCTGCACATCAAAGAAACGGGCAATCAGCTCTGCTGCCGTCGTTTTTCCACTTCCGGAAGGTCCCACCAATGCAACAATCTGGTCTCGGTCCGCCACCAGGGACAAATGGGACACCGCCGGCTTTGCCTCCTTCCCATAGCAGTACGTAACATCCTTCATTTCGACGCGAACACCGGCCGGAATCTTCTTGTCCTTTGGCTCGGACAGAGGCTCTATTTCCAATATGGAATTCACCCTCGTAATCGCATCCTTGATTTTCATTCCATTTTCTGCCACATACATTACCCGCATCATCGTAGTGGTAATGATTGGGGTAAAAATCACATAAAACAAAAAATTCACCAGAATACCCTGTGTCGCTGCACCACCTCTGGTCAGAAACAGTGTCAGGCAAATTAAAAACGCAAAAGCCGAATTCACCAAAAGCTCAAACATGAGCATCGTCTTCCGGCATTCCACCGTGTAATGCAAACAGAATTTTCCGTATTCATCAATGGATTTTTTAAATCGGTGAAACGAAAAAACTGTTTGCCCAAACGTTTTTACCACAGGAATTCCACGCACATATTCCACCGCCTCGTTGGACATGTTCTCCAATGCACTCTGATACCGTTTCATATCCTCTGCCATAGACGGACCCGCCATCTGCATCATAAACGCAAAAGCGCAAACCAACGGAAGCAGACAGGCAAGTCCGAATCTCCAGTCAAAAAGGAACAATATTACAACCATCGCAAAGGGCGTAATCACGGCCTGCACAACATCCGGCAGATTATGTGCGAGAAAGGTTTCCGTCACAGCTGTCGACTCCATCACAATACGCCGGACTTTTCCGGAGCCCATATCATCTGCAAATCCTACCGGTAACTTCGCGATATGATGCAACAGACCTTTTTTCATATTTCCCGCAACGCGAAACGCTGCCAGATGCGAACACATCAGCGAAAGGAAATATGCGAGCATAAAAAGCAGGGAATATCCCACGGCCATCCAGCCATTATGTGCTATATTGACCGCCTGCGAAAAATCAGGCATCACCTCAATCGCTTCTTTAATGATCTTCCAGATATAGACAAAGGGCATCAATGCGAGAATGCCGGTTATTGCCGCCAGAATGAGCGATAGATATGTCAATATCCGCAGCTTTCCCGCATAATTCATCAGAACGAAAAAGGCCGCCTGTCTCTTTTGTCCGTTCATTTCGTTACCTCTCCTTTCCTAAAAAAACAAAAAAGCTACTCTGCGTTAGTCTCGTCTAACACAGAGTAGCACTGTCTATATCCCTTTTCAATATTTTATTGTCAAGAAATTATCTTAATTTTTTTATTGTCTTCTTTAATTTGCCTGATCCTGCTTCAACACTTGTTCTTGTTCCTTTTCCTGCACGGTACCGTCATCCGCTTTTGACAATTCCTTTTTCGTCTTATGAAGCTGATACAGAATCTCGCCGAAGGCCACGATCGCGAGAACACCGGAAAGTGCCTGTGAAACAGCAATGTGTGTTCCCCAGATATAAAGACTGTCTGTACGAAGTCCCTCAATCCAGAAACGGCCAACGCCATAGAAAAACACATAGGACCAAAATACCTGTCCCGTAAATTTCTTCTTTGGTGAAACAACGAAAAACAGGAGCAGCAACGTACACAGATTCCAGAAGCTTTCATAAAAGAAGGTCGGATGCACCTGAATATAGAGTACATCATTGATCTTCGTGGAGTTCAGGAGTACATCATCATTCAGCATATTCGGATTAACAATGGCCTCTTTGATTCGCATTGCCAGAAGGTTATCGGTATATCCGCCAAAGGCTTCTGCATTAAAGAAATTGCCCCAGCGGCCAACGCTCTGTCCAATGAGCAGTCCCAGTACCGCCGAATCCGCAATATCAAAAAAATGAATTTTGCGAACCTTACAGAAAACGATGCACACCAGTACCGCCGCAATGATGCCGCCATAAATTGCCAGACCGCCCTGCCGGATATTCAGAATCTCGCTCGGATGCTGCGCATAATAACTCCATTCGAACAGTACATAATATGCCCGCGCACCCAGAATCGCAATAATAATGCCATACAGTGCAAGATCGGAAATGTCATCCGGATTTTTTCCGCGGCGCTTATAGTCAATGCTCGCAATCAGCACCCCCAGCAACATACCTATGCCAATGATGATGCCGTAATATGCTATACGGAATCCAAACACATCAACGGAATTCACAAGATGCTTTATCCCGAAATTAAGATGCGGAAAATAAATATCATAATTATCAAATGCCATACTATATCCTTTCTGTCATCACATATGCAGTGATGCCGGATCGACTCCCAGAATTGCCAGGAATTCCTCCTCTGAAACAATCGGTACCCCAAGCTCCTGTGCTTTTTTGTTCTTCCCGGAAGTGGAACTTACATCATTGTTCACAAGATAAGCCGTCTTGGCCGAAACCGAACCAGCCGCACGTCCACCTGCTGCCTCAATCAGTTCCTGTAATTCCTTCCGGTTTCCAAAATGCTGCAGCGAGCCTGTAATTACGACCGATTTTCCCTCCAATGTCTTCGGCATGGTGGTATCTTCTCTTCGAACCAGATGAAGCTCCTGCAACAGTGCATCCAACTCCCGGTTTTTATCCTCATCCCGGAAATAGCCGGCTATGCTCTCCGCAAGTACCTGCCCAATTCCGTCCACTTCCATGAGGTCCTCTACCGTCGCTTCCCGAAGCTTTGTAAGGTCATCCCCATAATACCGGCAAAGCATTTTTGCATTTGCAAGCCCGATGCCGGCAATGCCCAGACCGTAAATCACACGATAAAGCTCCGTCTCCGCACTCTTCCGGGCTGCGGCAATCAGATTATCATAGCTCTTCTGTCCGAATCCCTCCATCGTCACGATTTCATCACGGTAGTGATCAAGATGGAAAATATCACTATAGTGATGGATAAATCCATGACCGATAAACTTTTCCAATGTCTGATCGCTCAGTCCATCGATATTCAATGCATCCCGGCTTACAAACAATGAGAAATTCTTGATTTTTTTTGCCGGACACTCCGGATTTTCGCAATACAGAAACTTCGAATCGGTATCCATTTTGATTACCGTACGGCCGCCGCATGCCGGACAACATGCCGGCGGAACCATGGTACCGGAACGTGTCAGATTCTCCGCGATCTGCGGAATGATCATATTGGCCTTATACACCGTCACACGATCCCCGATTCCCAGCTGCATATCCTCACAGTAGCTGATATTGTGAAGACTTGCACGGCTTACGGTCGTACCTTCCAGCTCTACCGGTTCAAAAATCGCAACCGGATTGATAAGCCCGGTCCGGCTCGGAGACCATTCAATCTCCGTCAAGGTCGTCTCAGCCTGCTCATCCGACCATTTAAACGCGATGGCATTGCGCGGAAACTTTGCCGTACGTCCAAGGCTCAGACCATATGCGATATCCTCATAAAGAAGCACCAGTCCATCCGACGGAAAATCATTGGTCTGAATCGCCTCCGCAAATGCCTTCACCGCCTCGTGAATGGTGTCCTTTGTGACCTTTCGATACCCTACTACGTCAAATCCGAGGGCAGAGAGGAACTGATAGCGGGCTTCATTGGAATTATGAAAATCCACCTCTGTTCCGTTCTTTTCCACAGCACTTACAAGGGCAAATGCAACAAGATTTACATGCCGGCTCTTCGTGATTTTCGGATCCAGCTGCCGCACCGAACCGGAGCAGAGATTTCTTGGATTTTTATATTTGGCATCCGCATCGGAAATTGTTTCGTTAATCCGCTTGAATTCCGAATAGGTAATGATGGCTTCTCCACGGAGAACCAGATCTCCCTCAAAGGATATATGCGTCGGAACATTATCAAAAACGCGGGCATTCTGGGTAATGACTTCGCCGATCTCCCCATTTCCCCGGGTAACCGCCTTTTCAAGTTCCCCCGCATGATAACTAAGCACCACTGTCAAACCATCCATTTTCCAGCTCAGAAGGCCTTCTTTATCCCCCAGCCAGGATGCAAGTTCATCCACTGACTTGGTTTTATCGAGGCTCAGCATCGGACTCGGATGCCGTTCCTTCGGAAGTTCACTCAACACTTCATAACCTACCCTCTGCGTTGGTGAACCGGACAGGATCATACCGGTCTCTGCTTCCAGCTGCAAAAGCTCATCATAAAGCGCATCATACTGGAAGTTCGACATGATTTCATTGCCTTCGCTATAGTACACGCGGGCAGCTTCATTGAGCGTCCTGACCAGCTCCTTCATACGTGCTGTTTTCGCCGCATCCGGAACCGTCTTGTTCGTTTCACTCATGTTTTTTGCACTCCTCTGCTTTTTCTTTTCTGTCCACTTTTATCCTCTTTTTTCTTTGAAAGGTCGGAATACCGGTGGATCATGTCCCTAACACGGACCGCGTCGCGTTTCCGTTCCGGTTTATTTTTCTTCCTCCGGAAGACCGAGCTCATCCACCTCGATCTCACGGTATTCTCCCGGACGAAGTCCCTGCAACCGCACATTCATGATACGGATCCGCTTCAGTTTCTTTACTTCATAGCCAAAGGTCTGACACATACGACGGATCTGACGGTTCAGCCCCTGTGTGATCACAATGTGGAAAGTATGATTCCGCTCCTTTGGAGGCAAGGTCATGTCCTGCCATACTTCACATGGACGTGTTGTCGTGTTGAGTTCCTTCAGTTCGACTCCATCCGCCAATTTATCAAGAAACTCTCTGGTCAATGGCTTATCCACCGTAACCACATATTCCTTTTCATGATAATTCCGTGCACGGTTGATCCGGTTTACAAGTTCACCCATATTGGTGAGCAGGATCAGTCCCTCGGATTCTTTATCCAGTCGCCCGATCGGATAGATTCGTGTCGGATATTGGATAGCTTCAATAATATTTTTGGCCCGATCCTTGTCGCTGGTCGTACAGACAATGCCACGCGGTTTGTTATATGCAAGCAGCACCGGCTCCGGGCGGTCAAAGTCCTGTCCTTTCATGGAGATGCGCTCTCCATAACGATCCTGCATTTTCTTGCCTTCCTTCTGACGTAAAAATGCCTCCTGCGGATTCGAGGCCTTAGCCTTCAATGCATGAGGATTGCAGACATTGCCATCCAGTTCGATGGAATCTTCTTCCGTGACCTGTTGTCCAAGCGTAATCGGTTTTCCGTTAACGGTGATACGATTCTCCGCAATCAGGCGATCTGCCTCACGACGAGAACATACACCCAGCTCTGAAAGACGTTTGTTGATTCTCATGTTTCCTCTATTCTGTGGTTCCCATTACCACGGATGTAAGCTCCCTCCCACCGGTTTTGTCCTCGCGGGCGGGAGTTTTTTCTGTTCCTTTTTATTTATGTGCGTCCGGCTCTTTGTTCGGATCAACCGATGGATCGAGTTCGGCATCCTTGGCAAAATCCGCAAAGAAGCAGGCATCTCCGAAACTGAAGAAACGATATTTTTCCTGTACTGCCGTTTCATAGGCATGCAGTATGTGCTCACGGCCCGCGAAAGCCGATACCAGCATAACCAATGTTGACTCCGGAAGATGGAAATTCGTAATGAGTGCATCCATGCACTTGAATTTATAGCCCGGGAAAATAAAGATCTCTGTCCAACCGGAAGTGGCCGGAATGGTGCCGTCCGGAAGCGCTGCCGACTCTACCGTACGGCAGGAAGTCGTACCGGTACAGATAACCCGATGTCCCTCCTTGTGTGCCTTATTGATCTTGTCTGCCTCAGACTGTTCAATCACATAAAACTCACTGTGCATATGGTGCTCCTCGATCTTCTCCGCCTTAACCGGACGGAAAGTGCCCAGACCGACATGCAGTGTGACATGTGCAATCTCTACGCCTTTTTCTCTGGCCGCATCCAGAAGCTCATTTGTCCAATGAAGACCAGCCGTCGGTGCCGCAGCAGAGCCATCGTTCTTTGCATATACCGTATTGTAACGTTGTCTTTCCTTCAGCTGATGATGGATGTATGGAGGAATCGGCATCTCTCCCAGACGATCCAGTACTTCTTCCCAAATGCCTTCAAAGGTAAACCGGATAATACGGTTTCCATCATCGATTGTCTCAATGACTTCGCCCTTTAAAACTCCGTCACCAAAGTCCACCTTTGCTCCATTCCGCATTTTCTTTCCCGGCTTTACCAGACACTCCCAGTCCGTTGTATTTAAACGGCGAAGCAGGAGAACCTCCACATGGGCGCCGGTCTCCTCCTTCACGCCATGAAGACGTGCCGGAATAACCTTTGTATCGTTGATGACGAGGCAGTCACCCTTGTGGAGGTAGTCCAGAATATTATAAAAATGGCGATGATTGATGGCACCTGTATTTCGATCCATAACAAGAAGGCGGGAATCTGAACGCTTCTCCAATGGATCCTGTGCAATCAACTCTTCCGGTAAATCATAGTAAAAATCTTTTGTTTCCATGTTATTACTCCTTACGTATAAAAGGAGGATTCGCTGAGGAATCCTCCTGAATCTTGTATTCTTTCTTTTCGTATCCGTTTACTGTAACTTTCGCCTGTACCGCGATCTCTCTTAGTTCGTAGCTCCTGCCGACTATATCGCGATTGCTCTTAGTTCGCAGCTGCTGTCGGTTGTGCTGCAGTTTCTGCATTGGCCGCACCGGATGCGGATCCCGGAGTCTGGCTCTGCGTTTCAGCGGTGCCCGCTCCATTCGGATCTGCCGCAACTTCTACCGGTGCCTCTGTGGCAGCCGTTTCCCCGGCTGCCGTGGTTTCCTTGCTTCCGGCAGACTCCCCGACAAGAGAAACCTCGGAATCAATCGAGGCCTGATCTTCATTATAGATACGACCTGTCTGTAATGCATCATAGTAGATTGCCAGACGCGGATCACTTGTCAGCACCTGCAGAAGCTGTGAATTCACATTATTGACAAGCTCCGTTACCTCTTCATGCTTTGTCGTATAATTGTTAATAAACTTACGCTGCTCCGGTGTTACATTCTCTACAATCTGAAGTCCTTTGTCTGTACGCTTGATATAGCAATACATGATGCTCGGCGCTACGGTATCAACACGGCGGAATTTAACGTTATAGGTCAGAAATACAATCCGTTCATCATCCTTCATGCCCTTCGCCGCATAGGTCTTAATGTTCTTGTATTGCTCAATATAACCGGCCTGCGTCTTTAACTGTGCCTTCAATGCCTTCGTTTGTTCTTCTGACTGATTTTCAGTGCCGGTCATCTGATAGATCGCATCCGTATCACAATTCAGACGTGCCTTGAAATACTGTTTAAAGAAGTCCGTCAACTCCTCATCCGAAACCTCGGAAACAATCGTCGGATCCTGTGTCGTTTCCGGCACCGTTTCCTGCGCGTTCATCTGTTCTGCCGCCGCGGTTTCCTTTCCGGCATAAGCGGTTTCCGGCTGATTTGACAAGGTTTCTTCTTTTAAGCCGAATGCCGGCTCAAGCACCTTAATAACGAGGATCAGCACAATAACAATCAACGGGACTACGAACATGACACGATTTTCCCTGATTTCATCGAAAAAACCTCTACGGCGATGCATCGCAGAATTTCTGCGGTGTGCCGGACGTCTTGATATTTCTCTTGTTTCGCGTCGTAACTCCTTGTTGATATCGTCAAGATCCTTTAACTTGTTGTCCATTAATTAATTCTAGCTCCGTCCTGTCCAAAGTAATATGCGCCTACCCAGTTGTTTTCGACACGAGCTCCGTCTGTTCCGATGTAGTAATATTTACCATCGATCATCTGAATGCCCGGACCCACCAACTGACCGTTCTGCGGATTAAAATAATACCACTTTCCACCAATGGCTGTCCAGCCAAGAGACATTTTACCTTCTGCATTAGCATAGTACCAGTGGCCGTTTTTTTCATAGATCCAACGTTCCACCTCAAGATAGCCAAGGTTATTAAAATGTCGATAACTTCCATCCAATGCAGTCCAACAGCTGACCGGATAGGTACCGTCCGTATTCAGATACCACATACCGGACTGTTCAAACTGCCAGCCAGCAGAAGCATAGGTATTTACCGTAACCATTTTTTTCTGAAGTTTCGGATCCACATTTGATGTACTGTATCCCTTGCCCTGCGCCGGATTCATTGCTGCATTGTTGTTAACCGGTGTAAGTGCCGTATTTGTACTTGGAAGCGATGCGTTGCTGTTATTTGCAGCAGGTAATGCTGCGCCCGGTCCGCCAAAGGCATTTCCACCGTATTTTGCCGCATAATTTATACTTCCGTCTGCATTCAGATAATTCTGATTGTTCGTCGTATTGTCTACCGATGTCTTTACATTATACGGAACACCATTCACCCACTGTGTCGAGTTCTGTACGGCCGTTCCCTTTGCGCCCGGTGTCATGGTATTGTGAACAACCGGTGAGCCGGAATCATGCCCCAAATCATCGGATGTCACTGTAATGACTCCGGAAGCGGAAGAATATGCTGTGTACTTATTCTGCACATCTCTTGCACGAACCTTGGCCACATAATATCCCTTCGCCTTAATGCTGATATCCGCTTCCGTTTCTGTTCCGGAAACAGTATAGCTTTTATAGGTGCCTGTTGTACTGCCGGCTGCATTGGAACGGAAAACCGTTACCTGATACTGATCCGCACCTTCCCAGGTTACAGCATCCCAGGATACAACGACATCATTGCCACTCTGCGAAACAGAAATTCCGGTCGGCGCAGTATGCTCCGCCGCAAAAACGGGTGTTACCATGAGCGCTGCCAACGCTAATGTTGCCAATATATTTTTACCAAACTTTGTCATAATGTCCCTCTTTTTAAGTCTTTGGCCTTTCGGTGTAAAGGTTCTCCTGTAAACGGATCGAAATTGTTTTCATATATACGGCCATTCTTCGTAATCATTTTATCATAAGTATATGGTTCATAACCATCCGGCTGTATATTTTCCTTGTTTTTTTCCTGTGCAATATCACCGAACAGAGGATTCTGACGGTTATCATATGGATCCGGCTCCTCGACTTCTGTTTCTGACTTTGTTACCTTCTCCGCCGATGCGTTTTCCACTTCCGCCTCTGTTGCCTTCTCC
>ONLM01000269.1 GCA_900318695.1 uncultured Eubacteriales bacterium
AAATATTGAGTATCTTTGTGAGTTGGTACTGGATCCGGAAAAGCTTTCCGAGACAGCAGAATCTTCCGAGGCAGCAGACGCGGCCGGAAGTGAAGAAGTTTCCGAATCACTCCTGTCTACGGAAGAAGCCGTACCGGCATGGCTCCATGAGCGTGCGACAGCCATTGTAAAGGAATCGCATGATCTTTTGGATATTCATTAATTAACCCCGTCTATAAAGGATGAAACGGCCATGAACATTACCTTGGTAGTGAATACAAGAAAAGAAGACGCCAATGAATACGCGTCCATCGTAGAGCAGTATCTTCTCGCTCACGAAGTACACGTAAAAATTCTGACACGGGAAGACTATACCCGGGATGATTTTACCGATGCGGATTATATCATTTCTATTGGCGGAGATGGAACCATTCTTCGTCTTGCGGGAATTTTGCGTGGACAGGATACGCCTATGCTGGGAATCAATGCCGGCCATTTGGGCTATCTTACAGAAGTCTCCAAGAAGGAGCAGATTCCAGCTGCACTGCAGGCGCTTCTGGAACACAATTATATTCGGGATGTTCGTACCATGCTGCATGGTTCCATTCGCCGGAATGGTGAAGTGATTGCCCGCGGTACGGCACTCAACGAAATTCTGATCAGCAGAGGTCGTGGTATATCGGTTCTTCGCTTCAGCGTCTACTATGACGGACAGCTTTTGAGCCGTTATACTTCGGATGGTGTGATTTTTTCTACACCAACCGGTTCGACTGCATACAATCTTTCTGCCGGCGGCCCGATCGTGGCGCCGGGTGCACCAGTCATGGTCATGACGCCGATCTGTGCACATACGATGAACGGACGAGCCGTGATTCTTCCGGAGAAGGCAAGAATGGAAATTCATATTGAATCGGAAAATGAAGTGCTTGCATTTGATGGAGAAAATATTGTGGATCTGGAACCGGGTGACATCGTAAAAATCCGTCAGGCAAATGAGCTTACGACACTGGTGAAGCTCCGGCATGACAGTTTTCTGGAAACTCTGCGGGAAAAAATCGACAGTGAAAATCGACGTTAATTCAAAACCAGAAAGGGTTTTAAATGAAAAAATCGAGACATCAGAAAATCATAGAGCTTGTAAAGAAACAGCATATTGAAACGCAGGAGGATCTGGCGGACCTTCTCAACCATGAAGGGTATAGAGTCACGCAGGCTACGGTATCCCGTGATATTAAAGAGCTCAAGCTGAGTAAGGTGGCCGGAAACGATGGCACCCAGTATTATCAGATTATTGAGCATAAGGAATCCAAAACAGAGCAGGACAAGTTCGTGCGTGTATTGAATGAAGGTCTTATTTCCATGGACGATGCCGGCAATCTTCTGGTGATCCGGACGATGTCCGGTATGGCCAATGCGGTAGCCGCTGCATTGGATCATTTTCAATTTGAAAAAATCGTCGGAACTCTGGCCGGTGACGATACCATTATGTGTGCCATGAAAAATACCGAGGATGTGGGCATCGTCATGCAACGCATCCATGAAATGATCGGACGCTGAGAATCCCGGTTTGTAATGCATACGGATGCAGCATTCAGATGATACATTACTTATTATTCGTCCGGAGGGACTTCTATGTTATATCATCTTCACGTAAAAGATCTTGCACTTATCGAAGAAGCAGATGTGGAATTCGGTGAGGGCTTAAATATTCTGACCGGTGAAACCGGTGCAGGTAAATCCATTCTGATCGGTTCGATCAACCTTGCTTTGGGAGCAAAAGCAAACAAAGACATTATCCGCAACGGTAAAGAATTCGGATTTGTGGAACTGGTTTTCGGAGGCTTCAGCGAGCATCAGCTGGAGAAATTAAAAGAACTCGAACTGGAACCGGAGGATGATCAGATCATCATTCGCCGAAAGATTTCAAAGACACGTTCGGAAATCAAAATCAATGACGAAACAGCCACTTTATCCAAGCTTCGTGCGGTGACGGAACTCCTTATAGATATTCATGGACAACATGAGCATCAGAGTTTGCTTCGGGATGGATATCATTTAAAGATTCTGGATGATTTTCAGCTTAAATCGACCGGAGAACTGCGAAATGAAATCCGAAGCACCTATCATCAGTACACGGAGCTGAAAGAAAAGCTGGAAAGCTTTACTATGGATGAAAGCGAAAGGCAGCGGGAGCTTGACTTCCTGAAATTTGAAATTCAGGATATCGAGGAAGCAGAGCTTAAAGACGGAGAGGAAGAGGAACTTGCAGAGAAATATCGCAAGTATCAGAACAGCCAGAAGATTTTTGTTTCCGTTTCCGAAACCAAGGAACTGCTTGAAAATCTGGATTTGTCCAGTGCGGTAAAAGGAATTCAGAATGCACTGCAATATGATGAAAGCCTGAAAAATATTTCAGACAGTATCTATGATCTCGAGTCGATTGCCGATGATACTGTACGGGAACTGGACCGGTATCTGGATGACAATGTCTATGACGAGGAAGACTTTAACCGAATCGAGGAACGGCTGGATTTTATCCGGAATATTCTCATGAAATACGGCGGAAGTGTCGAAAAAGTGGAGCAGGCACTGGAAGAAAAGAAAGCGCGTCTGCTGGAACTGGAAGATTATGATGAAGCCCGGGAAAAGTGCCGGAAAGAACTGTCTTCTGTTGAAAAGAAACTGCTTTCGCTGTGCGATGCTCTGAGCAAAGAGCGGCAGAAGGGAGCAGAGGTTCTGAGCGAAGCCATCCGGCAGGAAATGACGGAGATGGGATTTCTGGATGTTCGTTTCTCTATGGCATTTACGAAGCTTGCGACACCTGGTGCCAACGGTATGGATGAAGCACATTTTGTTGTCAGCCTGAATCCGGGAGAGCCGGTACGACCGCTTTCGGAAGTGGCCTCCGGAGGTGAGCTTTCCAGAATCATGCTTTCCATAAAAACGGTTCTTGCCAATACCGATGAGATTCCGACGCTGATATTTGATGAAGTGGATACCGGTATTTCCGGTCGTACAGCAGAAAAGGTTTCTGCAAAGCTCAGTAAGATTGCCAAACTTCATCAGGTTATTCTTATTACGCATTTACCGCAGATTGCAGCCAAAGCGGATCTTCATTTCTGCATTGAAAAGACTGTGGAAGAGGGACATACGCATACCAATATTCGTCCGTTATCAGAAGAAGAGTCTGTATTGGAACTGGGACGTCTTCTTGCCGGAGACAGCGTGACCGATGCCGTTCTTGCGAACGCACGGGAGCTGAAACACCTTGCTAAGACAACGGGATAAAGGTACAATTAAAGTATTAAAATCTTGGAGGTGGCCATGAAAAATATACTGATGCTCGCATCGGAAGCGGTGCCTTTTGTAAAGACAGGTGGTCTTGCAGACGTTGTAGGATCGCTTCCTAAAACGATTGATAAACGCTATTTTGACTGCAGGGTAATGATTCCGAAATATATGTGTATTCCCTGGAAATGGCGCCAGAAGATGGAGTATGTAACCCATTTTTACATGGATTACCTTGGACAGTCTCGCTATGTAGGTGTTCTGAAATATGAAGAGCAGGGTGTCATATATTATTTTATTGATAATGAATCCTACTTCTCCGGAGACCGTCCATATGGAGACTGGTACTGGGATCTTGAGAAATTCTGCTTTTTCTGTTATGCGGCGTTGTCTGCCTTGCCTCTTCTGGACTGGCATCCGGATATCATCAACTGTCATGACTGGCAGACCGGCCTTGTTCCGGTTCTTCTGAAGGACCGTTTTGCAGGAGGAGAGTATTACCGTTCCATCAAGTCGGTTATTACGATCCATAACCTCAAATTCCAGGGCGTATGGGATGTAAAGACAATCCAGCGTTTTACACAGCTTTCGGATTACTATTTCACACCGGATAAGATGGAATGTAAGAAGGATGGCAATCTCTTAAAGGGTGGTATTGTCTATGCCGATGCGGTAACGACGGTATCCGATACCTATGCGGAGGAAATCAAAATGCCGTTCTACGGAGAAGGACTGGATGGTCTACTTCGCGCCAGAGAGCATGAT
>ONLM01000266.1 GCA_900318695.1 uncultured Eubacteriales bacterium
AAAGAGCCTTTGGCTTTCTGTCAAGAAGGTGCTCGAGATCAAGGATTCTTGCTGCCTCATGTACCTTCTGGTCGATTTCGTCCTTAGGAACCTTACGAAGCTTAAGGCCGAATGCCATGTTGTCATATACGGTCATATGTGGATAAAGAGCGTAATTCTGGAATACCATTGCGATATCTCTGTCCTTAGGCTCTACATCATTCATTCTCTTTCCATCAATGAGGAGATCACCACCAGAAATGTCTTCAAGACCTGCGATCATACGAAGGGTTGTGGACTTACCACATCCGGAAGGTCCTACGAAGATGATGAATTCCTGATCCTTGATGTCAAGGTTGAAATCCTTAACGGCTACGAATCCGTTAGGATATTTCTTTGTTACGTTTGTAAGCTGTACACTTGCCATGTTAACTGTCTCCTTTAAGCAATCTGACCGGTCAGAACCGGTATCACTTATGCTGCCCTACTTGTTTGCAACTGTTGTAATCATACGCTTTTGAGGTGGCATTCTCTATGGTATCTATTTCCAAATAAACGCGTGAAATTTTAGACAAAGTGCAAGCTTGAATCTTAAATATGATCAATATATACAAAAAATTGAGGTTTTCGTGATTTTAACCTTTCCTTCTTTCAACAATTTGCCTAAGCCGCGTTTGAAGGCCGCTTTTGACATGCCGAAATCGCGGAGAATTTCGTCAGGTTGTACAGTTTTATCAGTGTATGGAACATGTCCATCGAACTTTTCTTTCAATATACGAAGGATGTCCTCAGCATTTTGCTCATAATGGTACCCTTTGATTTCGTCAGATTGCACATGCTTTGCGCTGTCTTCAAATTTCTTTGTGTACATGGTAGCGGCAAGACGCTGGGATTTATCGACATAGAGGTAAACTTCGACGTTGTCTCCCTTCTTCAACTCGTAGCGAAGCTCATGATATGGGATCAGGATATCCTTGTCGAGACCAATGCTGACAAAGGTGCCGATGCTTGTGACGTCGGTAACCACTACTTTCGCAATTTCTCCGACTTCCATAAGCGGTTTACGTGTTGTGGCAATCATTCGATCGCGGGAATCTTTATATAAAAAGACTTCTACCGTATCTCCTACGGTTTTTCCCTTCGGTACCTGACGTGCAGGAAGCAATACGCTCTGTCCTTCTCCGTCTTCCAGATAAACGCCAAAATCCTTTTCTCTGGCGATGGTTAATGTTTGTGTTTTACCTAAATTCAGCATTACAATATACCTCTCCTGTTTCGTCCTGGAGGCTGACAATCAGCGCTCCGTCTGTGGTTTTTCCGTATTTTGGAATCAATATGTCTGAAAGAACTGCAGCCTTGCGATATTCGACACGAATCCGTCCGCCGGTGAAGTTTTTCCGGATGTCGGCTGCATTGGCCAGCACGTCATTGGCAATGGCAATATACTGCGCATTGTTGACATGATGGTTTGAGTCAATGTGATGCGGCGCGACCCGGATGACCGGCGCCTTGTTTAAAGAATCCGGCACATCGACCCGGCGATTGGATTCCGGAAGCTTCAGGATATCTTCCATCTCGCCGAAAGGCTCGATCATACCGGCCTCAATTCGTACCGGCCGCTGTCTGTCCGAGTCGAATAGAAACCAGACGCTGTCGGCACGAGCGATGAAGTTCTGTTGCGCATCTTGAATCCAGAAATTTCTTCGTGCCAGAACGCCGCGGAAAGCATGCGGACTTGTGCCGATCGTGAGCGTTTCGCCGAGGGAAGGAATGCGGTCAATATAAATATCCCAGTAGCTGAGGAGCCAGGCACGATGCAGGCTTTCAAGATACGGAACTGTCAGACCGACATCCATAGAATGAAAAGTGGAGCAGTCCTGAAAATAATTGATAAGCGCAGGAATCTTTAATGCGCCGTTCTCATCCGTCTCGGAATATCGTACGCGTGTGCGGAATTCATACATGAGTTGTCCTTTCTATAGCTTTTTTCTACTGGTTGTGTTTGTCGTGAAGATGCTTTAGCAGGATGTCGGCGTCGGCTTTTGCAATCAGATCTTCGGCGGCAGAATGTACATGCATATAAGGCTTATCCAGCTTTATGCTGCAGCAGATCCGTTTATCCTGTTCGGAAAGCTTTCGCTCGATCTCTTTGACCAGAGCCTGCTCCTGTGCGGCGTTGATTTTCCATGGCGTGACAAGATCGAAAAACAAATGAATCTTTGCTTCTTCCGGGTGGGACTGCATATGGAAATCGTGGAAAGTACATTCCTCCGGGATGTCGTTCAAAACGGTGGTAAGAAGGGCACGGTATTCTCTGGAAAGATCGTCTTCGTCTACCGGATCCATGTGAATGACCAGATGTACACCCAGTTGATATTCGCAGTCTTCCTCGATCTGATCAATGATGGAATGAGCGACGGATACACTGTTCTGCCCGTCGACTTCGACATGAATCGTGGCCATATAACGATCCGGGCCGTAATTATGGACGATTAGATCATGTGTTCCCAAAACTCCCGGATATCGCTCCACGAAGCGGATAATAGCGTAAAAAAGCTCGGGATTGATGGATTCGCCGATTAATGGGGTCAGGGTGTTTTTTGCCACCTGCAAACCGTTGAAAATAACGAATAGAGACACCATGAGACCGATGTAGGCATCGATGTTCCATCCGGCAAAGTGAACCAGAAGTATGGACACAAAAGTAGATCCTGTAATCAGCGCATCGGAAAAGGCATCCTGTGAAGTTGCAGCATAGACTTCGGAATCAATGCGCCGGGCGATGCTTCGGTAGTAAAACCCGAGTGCGATTTTGACCAGAATTGAAATACAGAGAATCAAAGCGGCATGGAGGCTGAATACAAGGGGCTTCGGTTCCCAGATGGCCTGAAATGCACTTTGAAGGATGTTAATGCCTACGCTGATGATCAAGATGGAAACAATGAATGCGGCAATGTATTCAATGCGGCCATGTCCAAAGGGGTGATCCTCATCTGCACTTTTTCCGGCCATTTTAGAGGCTACAACAGAAATGGCTGCGCTTCCGACATCGGACAGGTTGTTAAAGCTGTCTGCGATGATGGAAACCGAGTGAATCAGGAATCCAACCAAAAATTTGAAGATAAAAAGAAGCAGGTTACAGATAATACCCGTAAAGCCTGCTTTTAGTGCGATGTTTGTTCTTTCGGTGTTATCGTTCATAAAAGTATCTCCGTTAGCTTGTCCAACGTCCGTGATATCATACGTTGGATGGTTGATTTCGTCAAGCGGTTTTAAGGGGGGAATGAAAAGTTTTTTTAAAAACAGGAAACGGCCACGCGATGAACGCGTGACCGGAGAAGGCTTAATCTGTAAATTCTGTAAATCCCTTCAGCTTGGATGTGCAATGCGGGCATCGTGTTGCTTCGATGGAAATCTCAGACTTGCAGTATGGACAGATTTTGGTGGTCTTTTCGGCTGCCGCTTCTTCTTTCTTACCGGCATCACGCAGACGGTTCATCGCTTTGATGAAAGCAAAAACAACAAAGGCCATGATAATAAAGGAAATGACCTGTGTCAGGAAGGCACCATATGCAAAAACGGCACCCTGCTCTACGGCTTCCGAATACACTTTGCTGGTCTGGCCGGCTAGAGGAATGAACATATTGTTGAAATCGATTTTTCCGGTGAAGATGGAAAGCACAGGCATGATTAAATTATCAACAAATGATTTTACCAAAGCGGTAAAAGCGGAACCGATGATCATACCAACGGCGAGGTCGATCATATTTCCTTTGACAGCGAATTCTTTGAATTCTTTTATGAAGTTTTTCATGGCAACCCCCAAATATGATGATTTTTAAAAAGCCATCCGGTATCAACCGGATGGCCTAGTCGATTAATATTACTATCTACCAAAGAAAGTCGACTGTCAATGAATTAGATGGAAAAAATGCCTTTTTTTAAGATAGACGGTGCTGCGGAGAAACAGACGCATTACATAGTCAGTTCGCCGTTAGCATTTACGAAATGTCTGCCCAGATTATCCTCGACCCAGGTGTTGGCATCCATGGCACCGGCGGCATTCATGTGGTACATATGGCCTCTCCATGTAATCCAGGCGTTCTTGACAAAGTTGCCATCCAACATATAAGCCCAACCGAATCCGGCATCTCGCCAGTCGTACCAGGTGCCTTCATTTACAGCGTTGTTGGAATTGGTGGCTGCATTGGCCGGTGTTTGCTGTGTTGCACCTGGAACAGTGCCTGGAGTAGCACCGTTGGCCTGATTGGAAGTACTTCCGGAGGCGGTTCCCTTTCCGAGGTTCTCCAGAAACTCCTTATCTACATCAAGATCGTCGGATTCAGAGTAAGATTTCTCGTCTTCGCCGTAATTCTTTTTGCCTGCAGTGATCCGGAAAGTATAGAAGCCTTCCTTATTGATGCTCTTGATTGCAGCGGTGAGATCCCTGCGGCCTGCACTGCTGCTTACCTGGATCAGGCTGCCCTTTTTATCGCCGTCAACCATAATCTTAATTGTGGCAGTGGAGCTGTCCTGCGGTTTATCCCATACGGCAAATACCTTTCCGTCAGCGGTGATCTCCCAGCTGGCGCCGTCAATAGAGTAGTCATAATCTTCCTTGTCTTTTGCGTAAGATGTGAACTGGCCAAGATAAGCGGCTGCCGGGGTGGCTGTCATTACTGCTGCTGCCATCATGACTGCGGCAAATTTAAAATGCTTCATTTTCTGATACCGTCCTCTGCAGGGGTCTCCTGCAATG
>ONLM01000265.1 GCA_900318695.1 uncultured Eubacteriales bacterium
AAGTAATATGCAATACCGATGTCAATATGCAGCTTGTCACCGCTTCTATGCTGGACCCTACGGACGTGGCTCTGATCTTTTCATATTCCGGTTCCACAAAAGATACCATTGAAATCGCGCGTTCGGCCAAAGCTGCCGGTGCCCGTACCATTGTTATCACCCGCTTTACAAAATCACAGCTCACTGAATACGCCGATATTATTCTTCTCTGCGGTGCCAATGAAGGTACACTCCAGAATGGTTCCACCAGCGGCGAAATTTCTCAGCTCTTCCTGGTTGACGTCATTTACAGTGAGTATTACCGCCGGCATTTCTCCAGATGCAAGGCAAACTGGGACAAGACCCAGCGTTCTATCGCTGATAAGAACTATCAGTAAAAACAAAAGCAAAAATAGCGCAGACGATTTATAAAGCAAAAAGGCTTTCGAAAGGAATTCCCTTCCGAAAGCCTTTATTTTTCATCCGTTTCTTATGGTCTCTTGGTACCGCATTGACTGCAGAAATTACCTTCATTTTCCTTGCCGCACTGCGGACAGAACCAATGCGTGGAAGCCGGCGCCGCAGGCTTTGGTTTTCCACAGTTCTGACAGAAGTTTCCATGATTTACCTGACCGCAAGTACAGGTCCAGGATCCGGCATCCATCTTTGGCTGCTGCGTATTCTGCTGGAACATGGCATTGCCGCCCTGCGCATTCTGCATATTGTTCTGCTGTCCCATCTGGAAAAGTCCCTGCGCATTCATTCCACCGGTCATTCCTGCCATATTCATGCCGGCAAAAGCCATCATCGGACCTGCATTTTTATTCTTGGCTGCTTCAACCATTGCCTCCGCCTGTGCCTGTGCAAGCTTCGCACCAGCCATATTCGGATCACGATAGACTGCATCTTTCTGCATATCCTGAATCCGCTTCTGGTCTTCTTCTGAAATCGTAGCAGAGCTTACACCAATGGAAACGATTTCGATACCAAAATTCTGTCCCCAGGTCTTACTGAGTTCCGGTGCCAGTGCAGCCGCAAGTTCCGTAGTATAGGCCGGAAGCTGTGAATACCGGACACCCTGTGCGGAAATAGCCGCAAATGCCGGCTGAAGAGCCGACAAAAATTCGGATTTCAGCTGTGCGTCAATGGCATCACGGGTATAATCATTCTCGACATTGCCGCAGACCTTTTTGTAAAACAGAATCGGATCTGCCATATGGTAGGTATACTGTCCATGACAACGTACCCCAAAATCACTGTCGAGGCCGATGTTGGCATCTACAATACGATACGGAATCGGATTTACGGTTCCGAATTTATTGTTCATGATATTTTTGGTATTAAAGAAATAAATTCTCTGATCGGTACCGGTATCCCCGCCCAATGTAAAACGCTTTTTCCACTGCTCAAAAGAGCCCAGAATTCCCTGTGACAGTCCTCCATAGAAAATAGTCGGTTCTGTGGACTGATCCCAGACAAACTCACCGGCTTCTGCAGAAACTTCAACAATCGCCCCATTCTGAACGATCATCATACACTGTCCCTCATTGACAGCAATGATAGAACCATTGGTGATCAGATTATCCGAACCCTTTGTATTGAACGCACGCTTTGCCTTACGCGGCATACCCTTTGTGACAAGTGTGTTTTCACCCATTGCAGGACAATAGAAATATTCACGCCACTGATCTGCAAGTACAGACTCCAGTGCACCTTTTCCTACCTGTAAAAGACCCATACAATAAACCCTTCCTCCGGTTCCGGACCGGTTCCTGTTCTTTACTCTTTATCTTAGACAGATGTAGAGATCAAAAGTAACAACTCAGTGTAAAAGCAACCGATACTTTCCGCATCTACATCATTAAAATTATAAATAATTATATCATTTTTACCTCGCTTTGCAATCATTCGCCCCCACAAGGCCTATGACAAAATCCTTAAGAATCCGGAAGAATCCGATAACGACTTTCGCACAAAATCCTTGTCCGACTCTATGGAAGCAAATTTTCCATAGCATCATAATCGACGATGCGAATACCGCCCTTCACAACCTCGATCAGACCATCCTCCTGCATGGCCGAAATCTCCCGGGAAACGGAAGGCCGCGCCGCATTAACAAAATCCGCCAACTGCTCCCGCTTCATTTTAAAGAGATCATCCTCATCATGAAAATCCGGCAAAAGAAACGTTTTGGCCAGCTTTTGACGCAATGTGCTGCCGGTAACCGCCTGAAGCCGCTGATTAAGATAATAGGCCTTGGCTGCAAACGCCCGCATCAGATTGAAGCTCACCTTGCCGATATATCCATCTCCCGGTGCCGTACGAAACCGTCCCACCGGAATCTTTAGAATCGTAGAGTCCTTCTCCGCAATGGAAAAACAGTCATAGGGATGCCGCAGGAAAGAATAGACTTCTCCGAACATATCCCCGGGATCTGAGAACTTGGCCATAACCGATCGACGTCCATCCGGCGAGTCCCGTCCTACCACAACCTGCCCATCCAGAAGCACCAGTATAAAGCGTGGTTCTTCTTCCTGATAAAATACAAATTCATCCTTCCGAACCGTCACGATTTTTGCTTCCAGTTCCTCCAACGCCTTTCCGATTTCTGATACCTCCATCTCATAGAACAGCATACCGGAACGCAGTAATTTCAATACTTTCTGGTCAAACAATGCGTTTTCTTCCCTTCTTTTCTGATTTTCTCTTTTATTACTTTTTACTCAGTATAGCAAACTCCTTTTCCCGACGCATCAAATCTGCTAAAATCACTTTCGTAAGAACCAATGACATAAAAAACTTCAGGCATTTTTCAAACGCCTGAAGTTTTTTATTAAAGTTTTTTATTGAAGTTTACTGCGGCAAATGGAATCCCGGAATCAGCTGAGACCAACTTATGATGCCGAGATACGGCTTTGCGAAATCCGATACCGATTGCGACATGGCCGGATCATCGATGTACTTAAATACATCATGTGCCGGACGGTAAACCAGCGCACCGGTTGCCGGATCGGCATAACT
>ONLM01000260.1 GCA_900318695.1 uncultured Eubacteriales bacterium
CGGAACAGAATGAGGAGGATACATTGTGAGAAGAGAATCCACGGTGCGCCGCCTCAAAACAAAAAAACGAGGTGGCAGCAATCTATATCCGGAGAAGAGAACCATCAATCTTCTTTACCGGAATAAATCCAATCAGGCCATTGTTGCAGAATTTATGGTTTTTGCCATATTCATGTTTTTCACTTTGATTTTTTCGCAGTACTTTGTGATCGGGGCATTGCAGCGTGCAGATCATGCAGAGCAGGTATATCAGGATACGCAAAGGAAACTGGCTACGCTGAAATCCGGAAACGGGAATTATGCGGAGGTGCGAGCACTGTACAGCCATTACGGCAATGGATATCTGAATGAATCGGAGCTTGCCAAGCAGGATCGGATCACCATGCTGAATGTCATCGATGAACGTGTTCATGTCGCAGGCGGTATCCAGAATATTCAGATCACCGACAACCTTGTGACCATCAATGTCGAAGTCCAAAATGCAAACCGTCTCCCGGAAATCATTGAATCTCTCGAAGAGTCGGAATATGTTTCTTATGTCACTGCTTCGGTTGCCTCTACGCAAAAGGATCAGGCCGGTGCGGTTTCGGCAACGCCGGATGGTTCTGTTATAGGCGATCGTCTGGTCAATGCGACCATTTCCGTCTATTTCCGTACACCAAAGGAAGTGAAGGAAGCCGTAGAAAACGGTTCCGCTACCACAAAGGATCAGGCATTGGATGCCGGGCATGATGGAACGGCCACTGGAAAGAATGCTTACGTGCCGGAAATTTCAATGCCGGAAATCGTCGAGACAACCGCAGCACCGGAAACAAAACCGGCACAGCAGGAGGGTATTCCGAAGGCAAGTCCAAAGAATACCGGAAAGACGACAACCACTCGTTCCGCATCTTCTGCTGCAAACAAGGCCGCCCGTCAGGAGCAGGCTCGTCAGCAGATCGCACAACAGCAGGCGCAGGCTGCACAGCAGCAACAGATCGCACAACAGCAGGCTCAGGCTGCACAGCAGCAGATGCAGCAGCAATTCCAGCAAAAGCCGGCAAACGTGGATACACCGGTCGGCAATAATGGAATCTACAGTCTGCAAGGCGGCGCAGCACCATTTTAAGAGGGAGGAGAACCATGCTAAATCGGACACTTTCCAGGCGAGAAAAGGTTCTGCTTCTGGTATTGACCTTTATTCTGCTTGGTCTTGTATATTATCGCTTTGTATATCTGGATGTGCAGAGACGAATCAGTCAGGCTTCCATAACCTCGCTGGAGGACAGTATTATGTCGGAAGAAAAGAAAGCTTCCGCCATTAAGAAGATGCAGGAGGAAATGCAGGAAGCACAGGAAGTGCAGAGTGGAGAAGTTTCCACTTACGATAATTTTAAGGCAGAAGCCAATGCGTTAAATGCGATTTTTGCACAGGCAGACAGTTTTAATTTCAGTTTTTCCAGACCCGTCGCAGACGGTGATGCGGTACGCCGTGAGATTGCGATTTCCTTTACCGCTTCAAACTACGTCGTAGCAAGAAATATTCTGCAGCAGATTCACGATTGTCCGTATCGGACACTGATCAGTGATGTAAATATTAACGCGGTTCGTGAAGAGAATCGCAATGTGGTGTACGCCGAGAACCCCAGTATCTATACGGATGCCATTCAGGGTAGTTTGCGAGTTACTTTTTATGAGACCTTGTATGATGCAAAGACCACAGCCGGACTGGAGACCGCCAAGGAAAAGAAAAGCAGCAGTACAGGAGGACTGGCCAAAGCAGATGTTTCCGGCATACAGCGTTCGGATCTGGAGACATTGGCAGAATCCATGGCAGCGGATTAATTTTCCGTTTTGCCGGTCATAGAGCCAATCTTTATGACATGATCAATCAAAAATAAAAGAAAAACAGAAAGAGAGGAGGCCGCAATGAATGCCATTCAAAGGAAATTACATTCGAATGAAGGTGCGTCATTTGTACTGGCACTCCTCTTTTTTCTTATGTGTGCGGGTGTCAGTGCCGTCATACTTACCGCAGCTACTGCCTCCGGCGGAAGGCTGTCTGAATTTTCGCGCAATGACCAGCGAAGAGAAGCCTTGACTTCTGCCGCCGTTACTTTGGGGGATTCCTTTGCCAATGGCTCCGGCATACGCATTATGAAAGTCACAGTGGACCGGGATGGCGTACCGGAGGGGGAACCAAGTTACCACTATTACACAGTATCAAAGGAAGTACGGGAAAACGGAATACAGACTTCCGACAATTTGAACTTTACCAATGTCGGTGATTCGATTTCGGATACGGTTTCGGATCATGCCAATGCATTGCTTCAGGCCGGCATATTTCGCTTTTTCTCTGACGCCTATACCGGTTCGGAAAAAGAGGAAGAATACCGTGTAAATACCTTTCTGGATCCCAATGAACCGGCGTTACTTCGAAATGGAGCCGGTGTTCCGCTTACGGCAGGCATCCAGTTTCGTATGGAGCCGGACGGTGATCTGCAGCTGATCCTTTTTGGCCCCTGCAGTGAAGACCAGGCAAAAGAAGAATTTGACAAAAGCGGGGCGCTGCACAGAGGAAAGCTCAATGCAAAATTTCAATATCTGAAACTGCAAAGCAGCGCGAAAAAGAAAGAAGATACCTATTCCTACAGTGAAGAAGAACGGGAAACCGCTGTCGTGGACGGTGTTGAAACAGAAATCACCCATACCATCACGACAACAACCGAATTTAAAACTATTTATTGGGATCGGTATGATATTGTGAAATTCTTCGGAGACGAAACCTAAGGATGAAAACACAGAAAGAAAGGAGGGAAAAATTTGATGGCAAGAAAGAAGAAAACAAAGCTTTCATCCGAAAAAGGGGAATCTCTGGTGGAAACACTGGTATCGATTCTAGTCATCTCCATATCCCTTCTCATGCTTGCCAGTGCCGGCATTGCCTCGAAAAACCTTTTGGAGCATACAAACCGGACCATACAGGCTTATTTGGATGCCAATTCCTCTTTTGAGGGCAGTTCTTCCAAAAAAGGAGATGGTGTGATGTCCATCAAGGATTTGGAAACATCCTTTGAACGCGGAATCTTTCAGGGATATCAGGCGGATAACCGCCCGAAACTATATTTTTACACAAATCAGACAGAGGAAGAAGACCACACATCGGCATGGCCGATCCTGGTTCGATATGAGAAGGCACATTAAAGGGATAAAAAATGATACGCATAGCAGGCATACGGAAAATGAACAAAAAAGAAAAGCGCCTTCGGGATCAGAGGGGCTTTACGATTGCAGAAACGATGGTATCCCTTCTTATCATGTCCTTCATTTGTCTGGCCATCGGAAGCGGCGTTCCTGCCTTACAACGGCTGTATGAGCAGGTTATTCTGATTTCCGATGCACAGATTGCACTGACCACCACCGTAACCCTAATGAGTGATGAATTACGCTTTGCCACCGATGTGGAAAGCCCCGCTGCAGACGGAGGTTCTACCCCATTTGTGAGCGGAAACAATGGCTACCGGTCCTATTTTCAAAACTACACGATCACAGACTCGAATCACAGCATCAAACTGATCTGCGAAAAAAGTCCGGAAAACCGTGAAACCATCGACCTTATGTCAGAAGCCGCATTGGCGAAACGACTCGGCGTCCGTTTCACTTCCTGTAGCTATAATGATGCTACCGGGCTCTGGACCATTAAAGGACTGGAGGTCGTGGATCGCTGGAATGTATCCGAAGATCCGGAAAATCCGGGGCCAAAGGTTCTTGCCAGGGAGGAACAGGATATTTCTATCCGCCGAATCAACCGTTAACCTTTTTTTAAAAACCGTGAGACTATGAAATTCTTTATTGTAAAGAACAAACTAAAACAAAAACTGGGATTTGCTTTGGCAGAGCTCCTTGTTACGATTGGAATCCTTTCCATTCTGACAGGGTTTGGTTTTGTTGCGGTTGTGAAATATCAGGAGAATCTGAAACTTACGGAACTGGATGGACAGGCCAAACAGATTTTCATCGCGGCACAAAATCATTTAAGCCAAAGCAAAACATCCGGTGAACTTCGTCGGTATCTGGAAAATACATCCGATGCAGATCTTTCGGACACGCTGGGATATAAAGTAGACGGGGTTCCTAGCGGAGATCATAGCGAAACACTATATTATGTCATTTATAATGCCAATGCCGCCGATGCGGCACAAAACGGCAGTGCTTTAAGAAATGTACTTCTTCCTTTCGGTTCGATTGATGAGCAGATCCGCACAGAGGGAAG
>ONLM01000259.1 GCA_900318695.1 uncultured Eubacteriales bacterium
TTCAGGAAATTGCCGAAGATGTGGAGGAAAGACACAACCGGGCCTTTGACCTTATGGAAACCATGGTTGTAGAAGGCAAAGAGAAAAAGAAATCTTCGGAAAACGATACGGTGATGCAGCAGGTTAAAACCGCGGTGGGATTCCGGAAACTGAAGGAGGATGCTCCGGAGGAAGAGCATCTGTTCAACCGGGAGGTCATCGACCTTCTGCAGAGTGCGGTAAAGGAAGGAAACTACGAGAAATACAAGGAGTATTCCGCTGCGTCTAGAAAGATGAAGGATCCGCATTCTCTTCGGGATCTTATGGAAATCAAGAAGGGCAAGCATGCTATCCCGCTGGAGGAAGTAGAACCGGTGGAAAGCATAGTCAAGCGTTTCAAAACGGGAGCCATGTCGTATGGCGCCATTTCGGAGGAAGCGCATGAAGCGCTGGCCATTGCGATGAACCGTCTGGGCGGTAAATCCAATTCCGGAGAAGGCGGCGAAAATGAAGACCGGTATGGTACAGAGAGAAACAGTGCTATCAAGCAGGTAGCGAGCGGCCGGTTCGGCGTTACCAGTGCGTATCTGAATTCTGCACAGGAAATACAGATCAAAATGGCACAGGGCGCAAAGCCGGGTGAAGGCGGTCACCTGCCAGGGAAGAAGGTATATCCATGGATTGCCAAGACCCGTTTTTCTACGCCGGGTGTTTCTTTGATCTCGCCACCGCCTCATCATGATATTTATTCGATTGAGGATTTGGCACAGTTGATTTACGACCTTAAAAACGCAAACCGGAATGCACGTATTTCTGTAAAGCTTGTTTCTGAAAACGGTGTCGGAACCGTAGCGTCCGGTGTAGCAAAAGCTGGTGCACAGGTGATCCTGATCTCAGGATATGATGGAGGCACGGGTGCTGCGCCGATCAGTTCGATTCATCATGCCGGTCTGCCGTGGGAACTGGGTATCGCGGAGGCACATCAGACGCTGATCCGTAACGGCCTTCGGAACCGAGTTGTACTGGAAACCGATGGTCGTTTGATGACGGGCCGGGATGTTGTTATTGCGGCATTGCTGGGAGCAGAAGAATATGGATTTGCAACAATCGCATTGATCGCATTGGGCTGTCGTATGATGCGGGTATGCTCCAGAGATACCTGTCCGTTTGGCGTTGCGACGCAGAATCAGAAGCTGCGCTGCCGCTTTAGCGGTAAGCCGGAATATGTGATGCATTTCATGCAATTTGTGGCACAGGAAGTACGAGAGTATATGGCTTCTCTGGGCTTCCGGTCGATGGATGAAATGATTGGACGTACGGATGTGCTCACACAGGCGGCAGAGGTCTCCAATGAGCGTGCATCCATGCTTAATCTTTCCGGTTTGCTGGACCCGTGTTTTGCAAACTTGAAAGACAGTGCACGTCATTTTGATCCGAAGCACTGCTATGATTTCCATCTGGAAAAAACATTGGACGAGTCGGTTCTCTTGAAGAAGTTCGCAAAGTCACTTGAAAGTGGAGAGGCGCATCAGGAGAAGCTTCGGGTTTCCAGTGTTCATCGCAGCTTTGGTACGATTCTGGGTTCTGAAATTACAAGACGTTTCGGTAATCGGCTGGCAGACGATACGATGACGGTGCAGGCGACCGGAAGCGGTGGTCAATCCTTCGGTGCTTTTATTCCAAAGGGACTGACGATTCGGCTGGAAGGAGATGCCAATGACGGTTTCGGAAAGGGACTGTCCGGCGGCAAGCTGGTTCTTACGCCGCCTAAGAATGTACCGTTCCGTCCTTGCGAGAATATTATTGTCGGTAATGTCGTATTGTATGGCGCGACAGCGGGAAAATGCTACATTGAAGGCATTGCCGGAGAGCGTTTTTGTGTTCGTAACTCCGGTGTGACGGCAGTTGTAGAAGGCTGCGGTGATCATGGCCTGGAATATATGACCGGCGGCCGTGCCGTTATTCTGGGACCGACCGGCCGAAATTTTGCGGCAGGTATGTCCGGCGGAATTGCATACGTACTGGATATGAATCATACTTTGTATCGTCGTCTGAATAAGGGAATGGTTGATCTTTATGAAGTGACGGAAAAGTATGATATTCAGGAGTTAAAGAGTATTCTTGCCGATTACGTAAAGGAAACAGATTCACAGTTCGGACATGAAGTGCTTGATAATTTTGAATCGTTCCTTCCGGGCTTTAAAAAGATTATTCCGAGGGATTATCAGAATGTTTTAAGTACGGTAAGCCGGTTTGAGGAACAGGGAATTTCTCATGAAAATGCAGAGCTGGAAGCTTTTCGGGCGCTGTATGATAAAAACTGAATAGGTTTGTTGAAAACGGTCAGGCTTTTTACGGCTTGACCGTTTTTTTAGAATCCGAATCTATGATTCGGGATGCTTTCCGGTATCGTATTTTTCAAAAACCGAATAATAGGTATACGGCGTATGCATGCTGCAGTCGGTCTGGTTATGAAATAGTAAAATCGGTCGGGATATAAAGTATGAATGTATTCTGCTTTTTAGGAGCATGTTAGTAACAAGGAGATTTGGGGTATGGAAAAATATCAAAAGGGAGACATTGTACGTCATTTTAAGAGAGAAACCGTAGATCCGGAATCCACGACGTATTTGTACCGGATTGTTGGAGTTGCAACGCATAGTGAAACACGTGAGAAAATGATGGTTTATGAAGCTTTATATGGAGAAAGAGGGCTGTATGTTCGTCCATATGAGATGTTTATGAGTGAAGTGGATCATGAAAAATATCCGGAGATTCACCAGAAGCTTCGGTTTGCACCTGCTGAGGAAAAAGATTTGAAGGTAGTTGACGTAGATTAGTACTTTTTTGTATACAATATGCGTTTTATTGATTTAAGTACAATTTGGCTATTGTATACAATTAGAAATTGGTGTACATATACGTCATTGCCTTTTTAAGACATGTGAACGTCAGACAATGACTGGATAAGTGGGGGTTCCCCACAAAAATAGAATCAATTATAGGAGGAATTATTCATGACGATTCCAGCATGGCTATGCATTCCTTTTGCAGGTTTGCTGCTTTGTGTTGCGATCATGCCGCTGGTAAAAGCGGAATTATGGGAAGCAAAAAAGCAGTATTTTGTTATTTTCTGGTCCCTGCTCACCGTGATTCTGTTCACATCCGTGTTCAGTTTTTCTTCGGCAGTAGAAACCGTTCTTGAATGCATATTCAACGATTATCTCACATTTATTGTGTTGCTGTTTGGGCTTTATTGTGTTTCCGGCAATATTACATTTACCGGAGACCTGGCGGGTTCCCCGGCAGTAAATGTAGCCCTTTTGGGCATCGGTACGATCCTGTCAAGTCTCATTGGAACCACAGGTTCCAGTATGCTTATGGTTCGTCCGGTGATTAAGATGAATTCCTGGAGAGATAAGAGATCCCACATTATGATCTTTTTTATCTTCCTGGTGTCTAATATTGGCGGCTGCCTAACGCCTATGGGAGATCCCCCTCTTCTCATGGGCTTTATGCGCGGCGTTCCGTTCTACTGGAGCTTAAGCCTCTTACCGGTTCTTCTTTTTAATATGGTAGTTCTTCTGATCATTTTCTATCAGATCGATAAGAAGGCCTACCGTAGAGATATTGCAGCCGGTCGCAAACCGGATATCTCAAAGCCAGGTACAGAGCTTAAGATCGAGGGCGGGCATAATGTAATCTTTTTGATCACGATCGTGGCAGCGGTCATTCTCAGCGGAATGCTTCCGTCAATGAAGGCATTCCAGAATACAGATGGTTCTGCACGCGGCATTCCGGTTTTTGGCGAAGTCGTTTTTCCGTGGGCTTCCGTAATTGAAGTTGTGATCATTCTTATTTCTGCATGGTTATCATTTAAGACAACTCCGCAGGAGATCCGGCGTAAAAACCACTTTACCTGGGGCGCAATCGAAGAGGTTGCGATTTTGTTTATCGGTATTTTTATTACAATGCAGCCGGCGCTGATGTTGCTGAAGGAAGTGGGACCAAAGCTTGGATTGAATTATCCTTGGCAGATGTTCTGGGCAACGGGTCTTCTGTCCTCCTTCCTTGACAATACACCTACCTATCTTGTATTCCTTACCACAGCCGGTACACTTGGCTTTGGTACCGGTATTGCAACGTCACTTGGCATCATTCCGGTGTCGCTTTTGACTGCGATTTCTTGCGGTGCCGTATTTATGGGTGCGAATTCGTATATCGGTAATGCACCGAACTTCATGGTAAAAGCGATGTCCGATGAAAACGGTATTCGTATGCCGTCCTTCTTTGGCTATCTGGTATGGTCTTTTGGTATTCTGGTTCCGGTATTTCTGCTGGATACGCTGGTATTTTTCATTCGATAAGGGGGCAATGTCATGGCAGGTAAAGAAGAGATGAACCATTCTGAGACAAGTACTCTTCAGTCATTTGCTGAGAGAGTCTATAATCTCGATGAAAAAGTATACAAGATTCTGGGTTCCGGGCTGGGCCGTGTGTATAATTTTGATCGCCCTTTGGCTATTCGCCATATTATCGAAAAAATGACGATTCCGGAGGATGAGCACATTATCCGTGCAGAGATTGCCCTGATCGGCAACATGGCGCGGACGATTGAAGATCATGATGCACGTCGTGAAGTCATGGAAGAGTACGACAAGGTCATTAAACAGTTCCATGAGGAATCCATTAGCTATAATTTGAATGTCCTTAATGAAGATAAGGAACGTTTAAATGAACTTTTTGCCAATAACATGAAGGAACGGTTCAAGGATGGAAGTCATCTGATCATCTGTATTTCCCGTACCTTCGGTTCTGCAGGCAATAACATTGGATTAAATATCGCGGATAAGCTCCATATAAACTATTACGATTCCGAGATCTTTAAAGCCGTAATCAAGCGAATGGAGGCCGAAAAAGATCAGCTGGAAGATGAAGGTGGCTTCGAGGATGAAGATCCGGAACTTATAAACCGCAGAATGATGGAAAAGCTTCCATGCAGTGATGCTGCCGCTCCGGTATTTGAAGATGAAAAGCGTTCTCTGCGGAGTAAGATCCGCAAACTGAATCGTTATCATGGTCTTCCAACCCGAGATGCGTTGTTTTTTAACACAGCCGATCTGATTCTGGATCTTGCAAAGAAGCAGGATTTCGTTGTTATGGGACGTTGTGCCGGTCATATTCTTACGAACAACGGCATTCCGCATATCAGTATTTTTATTAATGCACCGTTTGAAACCCGTGTGCGCCGAATGATGGAAGTTGACCATGTGGATTATAAAACGGCTAAGGCAAATCTGAGACGTGTGGATACAAAGCACGCGGATTATTACAATTACTATACCGGAAAGAAGTGGGGCGAATTTAACAACTATGATTTGTTTATCAACTCTGCAAGTTATGGTATTGAAGGTTCTGCCGATTTTATTTTGAATATGATCAAAAGCAGCATGCAATAGTTGATGCCGCATGTGAAAAAATGGTATTCTAAAGTGGAATTCAGCCTTAGGCCGAATTCCACTTTTTGCATAGAAAGAGGTCAGAAACATGGAAAAACTTGAATTAAAGACCTATACGGATTTTATTATGGATCATGCAGTAGAGCTTCTGCATATAGATTCGCCTACGGGTTATACGGAAGATGCAGTTGCTTATGTTATGCAGGCTTTTCAGGAATTAGGATATGCACCGGTAAAAACGACCAAAGGAGGTGTTCTTGTAAAACTTTGTGACGGAGATGCGGCGCATCAAGAGGATGCATTGCTGCTGGAGGCACATACCGATACGCTGGGCGGTATGGTTTCCCGGATTAAATCCAACGGCAGGCTGGAGATCACAAAGCTGGGCGGTATGAACGCGAATAATGCGGAAGCGGAGAATGTACGTGTCATCACAAAGTTTCAAGGAGATTATGAAGGAACCTGTCAGCTTATTGATGCATCCATTCATGTAAACGGAAAATATGATGAGATCAAGAGAGACTGGGAGAATGTTGAAATTGTTCTGGATGAGAACGTGAAAAATGCGGAGGATGTCAAGAAGCTGGGCATTCACATTGGCGATATTGTCTGCTTTGATCCAAGAACCAGAATTACTCGTGACGGATATATTAAGAGTCGTTTTCTGGATGATAAATTCAGTGTGGCAATCCTGCTGGGGTATGCGAAGTATCTGAAGGACCAGTCCTGTAATCCGGCTCGTCCGGTTTATGTACATATCACTGTGTATGAAGAAGTCGGTCATGGCGGATGTGCTTCCGTTCCGGAGGGAACCAGCGAAGCGATTTCAGTTGATATGGGATGCGTAGGAGAAGGCCTGGACTGCACAGAACGGCAGGTTTCCATTTGTGCGAAAGACAGTCATGGACCGTATGCATACGATGTAGTTAAGGGATTGATTGAGGCGGCAAAGGAAAGCGGAGCGGATTATGCGGTAGATGTCTATCCGCATTATGGTTCCGACGTGGAGGCAACGCTTTCAGCAGGGTATGACCTGAAGCATGGACTGATTGGTGCGGGTGTATATGCCTCTCATGGATATGAAAGAAGCCATCGGGAAGGAGCAGAAAACGTACTTCGCTTATTGCTTGCCTATATTCGGTAAAAACGTACAGACTGTATAGTTGAACCAGAGATGAAAGAAATGATATGAATTTAGAAATTTTTCAAAATTCTTTCTATCTTTTCCGGTTGAAGTTTTAGTAAAAACAAGTTAATATCTTTAAACCAAAGCATTTCTGTAACATTAGTTACAGAAATGCTTTTTTGAATTTGATAATTTTATAAAATCGATAATCTTATAAAATCGATTTTGACATGCACATCATAGAATCTGTGTTTGGATTATTTTTATGACAGGAAGGTTGTATTGTGGAAAGGTTATTCACAATTGAAATAAGAGAAAATGCCCAGCTGATTGCTGAAAGTATGCCGGGAGCTGCATTTGTATTTTGCGATGATCCGGAGGAACATATCGTTTATGCAAATGAGATGATGTGGAAGATAGTGGGCTGTGACAGTTTGGAAGAGTACATGGAATTCACCGGTGGCTCACGAAAGGGCATGGTGAAGGCGGAGGACCTGGAGGAGACGGAGCGAAAGATCCGACGCGATATCGTGAAAAATGGATCCAGATTTGAACTTCATTATCGTGTGCTTTGTAAAGACCAAAGAGAGCGTTTTGTAGAGACGCGGGGCAAACGAATCTCGTTGGGCGGAGAACATGCTTTTTTTGCGGTAATGGTTCGGGATGAGACAAGATACCGCCAGGAATCGGAACGTATGGAACTGATTCGATTTATGCGCCAGCTTCAGAAGTTCTATGATCTTGTTCGCCTCGTTGAAGTCGATACCAACACGCAGTACACCTTGAATGAAATCGGAGAACTGGTTCCCGGAATGTATAAATGTTTTACGGCACTAAAACGGAATTGCCGCTGTGAAAACTGCGTTTCTGCAAAGGCATTGTGGACGAAACGGCAGACCATAAAATTTGAAAGTGTCGACAACGACATATATTATGTGACGGCCAGAAGTGTGATGCTGGAAGGAAAGGACTATGTGTTGGAGCTGATCAAGAAAATCACAGATGAGACGATGTTTGGCGCTTTGGGAGACGGGAAATTTACGGATGTGATTCTACAGCATAATAAAAAGATATATATGGATGCCCTGACGGGTGCCTATAACCGAAATTATTATGAAGAACAGTTCTTTACCTTTAATACGATTCATGCCATTGCCATGCTGGATGTGGATGATTATAAGAAAGTGAACGACCAGTATGGGCATCCGATCGGAGATCAGGTACTTCGTGAGATTGCGGGAATCATTCGTGAGCATATGCGGGAGTGCGATGCAGTAATCCGTTATGGTGGTGATGAATTTTTGATTTTATTCGGAGAAATTACGGAAGATCTTTTGCGGATTCGAATGGAACAGATTCGAACCAGAATTGCAAAAATGAAACTGAAAGAAGCACCGGGTTGCCGGATATCTATCAGTGCAGGAGCCGGATTATTTGATTCTTTGACGCAGGAAAATGTAAGGCGTGTGGATCAACTTCTTTATGAAGCCAAAAAAACCAAAAATATGGTGTGCATCGGAGAATAAGATGCAAGGGTCAAAAGTACCAAATCTTGTGCTTGCTGCACATCATATTTTATGATCGAAAAGAGTGTAAAAAGTCATTCTGTAGGGATTGCCTTGCAGAATGATTTTTTCATTTGCTCTATTTGCAGTATCTGTTCCATGTCGAGGGCAGGTTGGGGTGCAAAGAATAAGACAGAAATGTGAGGAATTGGGCACATTTACTAATATGTCCCGCCACTGCGTCGATATATTATGCAAAATACCATGGCACGTATTGGGCGTGAATGGGGGTTGTGTAGTTGGAGGGATTATGGTTACCAAGAGAACAGAACACATAAAAATTGCGAATCATGTCTTTCGTGAGGATGAAATGAACATGGAAGATGAACCATTTATGGAAATGGGAATGGATAAGCAGGTGGATAAACAGATATTTGAAAGTGCAGAAAGAATGATCGGAGAACTTGACGTATCCGGAAAGAACGCTTTGCGATTAAGGCTTCTGTTTGAAGAGATGGTGACTATGCTGCAATCTCTGACAACCTATTATGAGGCGGATATATGGTATTCCAGGAATGAAAAGGAATGCAAGTTACATTTAAGTGCCGATGCGCATGTAGATGCATCGATGAAAAGGACACTGATCGATATTTCATCGGACAAGAGCAACCTTTTTAGAAAAGGAATTATGGGAAGGATAGCCGATACGATAGAAAATGCATTGCTGCACTATGATGAAGTGATGAAATGTCAGAATGGGTTTGGCATAAATACCATGGTCTATGGAGGATTGGATGTGGTTGATGCAAATGTAATCTGGTCGCTTCATTCTTATAAAAACAGAATTCAAGACGCGGAAATCGATTCTGATTACAGCGAAATAACAGACGAGTTAGAGAAATCAATCATAGCTAATTTGGCGAAAGATATTTTTGTTGGCGTTACGGAAAATAAAATCAATATGACAATTATTTATGAAATTATATAAGAAAATGGTTTGTCAGGCTTGAGGAGAGGGGAAATGAAGAAACTTTATATGAAGCAACAGGTGTTTTCATGGACGGATAAGTTTACTGTGAAAGATGAAAATGATCAGGACATATATCTGATTGAAGGAGATATGATCGTAATTGGTGGGAAAAAGCTGCATATTAAAGATATGGATGGTAATGAGATTGGTATGGTTCAGCAAAAGTTACTTTCTCTTATGCCGAAATTTTTTGTATTCGTAAATGGAAATCAAGTTGCTGAAATAAAAAAAAAGATAGCGTTCTTCAAGGCGAAATACGTTATTGAAGGACCGAATTGGAAAGTGAAGGGGAGCATTCTCGATCATGATTATACGATTGAGGAAAATGATGAAGAAATCGCTTCTCTGCATAAGGTATGGCTTTCCTGGGGAGATGCCTTTGAGCTTAATATCAAAGATGGAACGAATGAAATTATGGCCCTTGCAGTAGTTATCGCAATAGATTGTGTTCAGGCTATGCAGGAGGAGACAACAAGCATTTCCCTTCACAGTACTACTTGATCATGCGTAGGGGTGGACATACTTATTTTTTGAAGTGAAGTGAGAAGAATATTGGAATAGCTCTATGATGAGGTAAAGGAGGACTTAGGGCATGAATCAGGCTGGCATTTGTAACTATGTGAAAAGAAATAGCAGGCGCTTTTCGTTGTTTCTGATTTGTGTAATGTTGCTATGTGGTGTTTTTATTACCGGTTTTGAAAAAAATCCACCAAAAGATCTTTCTGAATATTGGTCGGCGGATTCCGAAGCGGCAAAGAGTCTTCGATCTTACGTTTCAAAGGTGACGGATAAAAACGATTCGGCAAACTATATTCCTGAAAAGGATCGCATAGCGGTTTTCGACATGGATGGAACGCTCACATGCGAAACCTTTTACACCTATTATGATACTATGATGTTCATTAACTACTGTCTGGTGGACCATCCGGAAAGAGTGTCGAATGAACTTAAGGCTGCAGCGGCTGAAATAAAACCGGGTTATATCGCCGGCGAGGAGCTGGCACGGAATTTCGCAAAGGCGTATGCTGGGCTGACCGTTCAGGAACTATATGACTACGCTGTGGAATTTGGCAGAAAGCAGACAGACAGTTTTCAGAATATGCGTTATGCCGATGGATTTTATCTCCCCATGGTAGAAGTGGTGAAATATCTTTACGACAACGGCTTTACTATTTACGTAGTCAGTGGTACGGAGCGTACGACAACGCGCGCGATCGTTGCGAATTCTCCGATAAAAGATTATGTATCGCCTGCCCATGTGATTGGCACGGAGTTCGAAGTGAAGGTGAAAGGGCACGAAAATGTCTCTTCCAATATGAATTATAAATATGCTGACGGGGATGAACTGGTGCTTACGGGAGGGTTTATTCAGAAGAATTTGAATGCAAACAAGACGATCTGGATCGAACGTGAAATTGGACAGTATCCGGTACTTGCTTTTGGGAACAGCGGTAGTGATACCAGCATGATGAATTATGCGTTGGATAAAAGAAATCCGTATCCTTCAAGAGCATACATGGTTGTGGCAGATGACGATGTTCGGGAATGGGGAAAACAGGACTGGAATGAAAAGTCGGCGCAGTACAGAGCGCAGGGCTATGTCCCTATTTCTATGAAAAATGATTTTCTGAAGATATATCCTGGGCCGATTGAAAAAGCAGGTCAGCAGTATATTGAACTTGGAACTGTAGTAAAGAAAGCTGCATAAGGATTAAAAGTAAAAGTCATTCTGCGGGGTATATTTGCAGAATGACTTTTTGGTTAATGTGACTGAAGTGCCTGTTCAATGGCGATTGCAAGCTGATCCGCGCAGGATGTCTTTTTAAAGCCGCAGGTATTTCCACGGAGAATATTCGCTGCATGCTGTGCATCGGCATCCTCCAGAAGCCGTCCGATGGCCTTCAGATTACCGTCACATCCACCGGAGAA
>ONLM01000258.1 GCA_900318695.1 uncultured Eubacteriales bacterium
GCCTGCTCCAGAGGGGACAACTCTTCTTCCTCCTCTGTTTTTTCCGGCGTACCCATGACTTCAATGACTTCATCATTGACCTGCTGCTTGATTTCCTCCGCTATGGTCGGTGCCAGCTCCGGAAGCTCATCCAACGAAGCAATGCCAAAACGACGCAAGAATTCCTCTGTCGTTGCAAATAATGCCGGACGGCCCGGTGCATTCAGACGCCCCACCTCACTGGCCAGTCCATATTCAACCAGTTTATTGACGGCATGATCGGAACTTACACCACGAATACGCTCGATTTCCGCTTTGGTGACCGGCTGTTTATAAGCAATGATAGCCAGTGTTTCCATAACAATATCGGTAAGGACCGGCTTCTTTGGTGCCTTGGCCACACGAATCAGGGAATCAAAATATTCCGGATTCGTGCACATCTGATAGCGTTTGTCCACCTGTCGGATTACCATGCCGCCATTTCTTTCTTCATATTTCCGGCAGAGACGTTCCATGGCACGACGGGCTTCCTTTTCTCCGCAGTCCAAGGCTGTTTTGACTTCTTCAATACTTACAGAACGTCCCAAGGTATAAAGGAGCGCTTCAATCGTATTTTCTTCATGAAGGAGCTCCCGGGAATACTCTTCATCGATTTCCATCGCGAGTTCCATCTGTTGTGCATTTAATTTCATCAGTCAAAATCCTCCAGACCCTCAAGATCGAGTTCTTCATCCGGAATCTCCGGATCATATACTTCTTCAATATCCATATCACCAAAAGGCTGATCCTGCACCAACGTGATGCGGCCCATCTTCATAAGCTCAAGGATCGCAAGAAAGCTTACAACGACCTCCATCTTGTCGTCCTTCTTTTTTCGGATCATATGACGGAAACTGAATTTGTGATGTCCTCTGGCATATTTGAGAACATCTCGCATACGATCCCCCAGAGACAGCTTTTCTCTGTGGATGACACCGAATTTAGATCGCACTTTATCGATGGATTCTTCTTTCCGGCGCATTACATCTTCAAACACCTTACGTAAACCGTCAAGGGAAACGTCCTTTAACAATTCCGTGAGATTAATCGGCGGCACATACTTTTCAACTTCCGGCGGAATCGTCGGCTCCTTATAAAGATAGCGTTCCGCCCCGTCCTCCCTCTGTTCAAGCTGACGGCTCATATATTTGTATTTTTTATATTCCAGAAGACGCTCAACCAGTTCCTGACGCGGATCGATTTCCTCTCCCGTCTCTTCATCCACTTCCTTCGGAAGAAGCATCTTGGATTTGATATTGAGCAACGTTGCGGCCATGACCAGAAAGTCAGAAACCACATTCAGGTCTTCTTCCTCCATATTTCGGACATAGGCAAGATATTGTGCTGTGATCTCTACGATTGGAATATCAAAGATATCGATTTTATCCTTCTCAATGAGATGCAGCAGCAGGTCCAAAGGACCGTCAAATTTTTCTAATTTATACTCTAAAGGTTTTACCATATTGATCGTTCCGTCTAAGTTTTATCGTTTTCTGTTGGTTCCAGCAGGATCAGACTGATCTCCGGAAGGTCGTTCCATCGAATGTTGATCGAATGGGTTCCGAGTCCTCGATTGACAAGAAAGTATCCGTTCCTGTCTGAAAAGCATCCCGCACATTCGCGAAAAAAGAACATCATCTGCGGTGTCATAAGTGCTCCAATCCAGGGAAGCCGGATGGTTCCTCCATGAACATGTCCGGAAAGCACCAGCTCCTGCCCATGGTGCAAGGCCTCTCTGGCATAAATCGGATTATGTACCATGGCAATGCGATAGCCCGCTCCCGTGTCTTCCGTCATTTCCCTCGTCTGAAACAGGGATTCCGGCAGGATTTCCTTCTTTCGAAACAGCAGTTTATTATAGGCTGTCATAGGCAGTGTGATTCCCGTAAGAAGCAGCTCTCCATGCCGTATGCTCGCATTGTCCAAAACCGTGATTCCATCCAAGGCTTCATACAGTTCCAGAAGCTTTGCTCTGGCAGACGCTTCTTCCGCCGCATGTTCTTGATCTGTACAGACTTCAGAGCTACGATTATACACGGATTTTGCATAAGTGCAAAGCTCTCTGTAATTTGAAAATCCCGCTTTCTGCAGAAGGCGAAGCTCATGATTCCCGATTCCGCAATAAACCCGGTACTGCTCTTTCAGTTTACGGAGAAATTTCACGGTATGCTCCACATGATCCTCTGTATCGCCGAAATGCAAAGCTTTTTTCAAGCGCTGCAGGCTTCCGCTTTCCTTTCGGCAGATAATAAGATCCCCACCCAGAAGAATCAAATCC
>ONLM01000257.1 GCA_900318695.1 uncultured Eubacteriales bacterium
CCGCAATCTCGGTAATGCTCATCTCCGAATTCTTCAGCAACGTCTGTGCACGATGAATTCGGATAAACTTCAAATACTCCACCACAGAAAATCCTGTAACACTGCGGAAAATTCTGGTGAGATAGGATTTACTCATAAAGAAACGGGAGGCAATGTCATCCAGCGACACATTTTCCTTTGCATTATTCTGCAGAAAAATCGCGATATCATGAACCTTCTGATGCACTCCGGTCTTAATGACACTTTCCGGACGTTCCTTCTGTTCCTCCAGTCTCCATTCTGTACTCATTTCCCGCCGGCGGCTGCGGGCATAAATTCCGCAGAGCTCCATGGCCTGAAGATACAAATAGGAATTGATGTTGGTATTCTCCGCTCCCATGGACTTTGCTTCACCGCATGCCGCTTTGAACTCATCAATAATAGACAGAATCAGCGTCCATTCATTTTCATTGAATCGAGTCTGTCCACAGTACAATGTGCCAAAATCGTCAAATCCCGGGTATCCCAGCTGACGGAACAGGCTGTCAAATATAGAACGGTCCAGCTGCAGAATAAAATTCCGATGATCCGGTGCGAATCCGGCCTCCGTGGAAGTCTTATGAATAAGATTGTGATTGATCAGCATTGCACATCCGGCATCCATACGATAGGTTTCCCGATCCATAAACATCAGACGATGCCCATCAATCAGAAAATGCAACTCGATGGTTTCATGCACGTGTCGGGAACGCATGTTAAATTCCCGATGACGCAGTGCTTCCGTAACCCGGAGTCCCGGGATTCGTTTTTCAAACACCAGTTCCAGTCGTGAATTGTGTATATCTTTATCTTCTGCCATACTCACTCCGCTTGTATCTATTTTTAGTTTATATCGTATAAAAACAAATAGCAGGATATGTATCCGTTTTTTATTTTATCGGATACACATCCTGTTAATTTTATCTCAATTGCATTTTCTCTGCAACATTTCCGTATAGGCCAGCAGCAGAGGTCCGACTCCCTTGGCATCGTTTTCCACAACCGGCTCCGAGAGATAATACTCCACCGATCCGTCACGATGCGTTGCACCGCCGAGACCGCTCACCAGGCAGATGCCTGTCAGGCGTGGTGTTCCGTCTGCATTGCGGGACAGCCGCTCATCGACGATACCATAGAAGGTCTTTTCTGCCGTTGCCTGATACTCCGCGTCCAGAATTCCAAGTCGTACCGCCTTCAGTTCTGCCGCGGCAATCAGCGCCGATCCGGAGGTCTCCAGATAGTTTCCTCTCGCTTCCGGCAATGCCGGCAGCTGATAATACAGTCCGTTATCCTGCTGAACCTTCTTAAGCGATGCGGCCAGATCCTTCAGTACGTCCATCATCTGCAGACGCTCGGATTTCTGTTCCGTATCCTGCAGAACTGCAATGCAGTCTACCAGTCCCAGCATGAACCATCCGATCGCACGAAGCCAGAAATTCGGACTTAAGCCCGTTTCCGGATCCGCCCAATACATTTTTCTGGATTCATCATATCCATGATAGTAAAGGCCTGTCACCGGATCTTTCATGCGATCACGTACCCGTAAAATCTGATCGCAGGCATCTTTCAGGCCGGCTCCGTTACGAAATGTTTTTTCATATTCCATGTAAAACGGCTGTGCCATATAAATGCCATCGAGCCAGACCTGATCCGGATAGATCTTCTTATGCCAGAAGCTGCCGGACGGCGTCCGCGGCATGGTATCCAGCTGAGAGCGTACCAAATCCGCGGCCTTTTTATACTGTTCTTTTCCTGTTAAACGATACAGTGTAAGCAGATTTCTGGCCGGATTGATGTTGTCAAGGCTGTACTCTTCCACTGCATAGGTTCTAATGCTTCCATCTTCCTTTACGAAACCGCTTAAAAAGTCATCCGCAAACCGAAGATATTTTTCTTCCTTTGTTATGTCGTAAAGCTGCAGGATTCCGGTAATCATACATCCATCGATGTAGTTCCACTTATTCTCCTTCCAGCCACGCATTAATTCCAGATTCCAGGCCGGATGGTCGGCATCCGAATTTGCCATCAGGTAATCCACATACTCATTGAGCAGTTTCTCCGTATGTTCCCGATCGCCGGCCAAATGATTCCATTGATCTTTCATCAGCCTATATCACCCCTTTACAGAACCAGCGGTCACACCATCGATAAACTGATCCTGTGCAAGGAAAAAGATTACAAGTGACGGAATGATTGAAATAAGGGACAAAGCCAGAATACGGTTCCATGAGAATCCGGAATCGGCATCCATGGACATCTTTACAAAGATTGCTGCCGGATAACGCTTTGGTGTGGATACATAGAGCAATGGTCCCATGAAGTCATTGTTTGACCACATAAACTGGAACAGTGCACAGGAAGTCATGGCAGGCTTCAGAACCGGAACCAGCACATGCCAGAGAGTACCCATGGCGTTACATCCGTCGATCTTGGCCGCTTCGTCGAGTTCCTTCGGGATGTTTCTCATGAACTGAATGAGCATGAATACGAAATAAGTATCCTGTGCAAACAGCGTAGAAACGATCAGCGGAAGGTAGATCGGGCTGTCGACCCATCCGAATTTGTTGTACATGATGAACTGCGGAACATTTAATACAACATTCGGAAGGAACAAGGTAGACATTAAAAGTGCGAAGAAGAAATCATGTCCGATGAACTTGAAACGGGCGAAGCCATAGGCTGCGATCGTGCAGGAACAAACGGTAAAGATTACTTTCGGAATAACGATCTTATAGGTATTCAGCAGAGCCTTCCAGATATCAATGTCTCCGCCGTATCCGCTTAAAGCCTTCTGATAACCTTCCAGTGTCGGATTTTTCGGAATAAATCCGATGCTGGAGAAGATTTCGGCATTGGACTTAAATGATGCACCGATCATCCAAACCAATGGATAGATCATGACAATACCAACGAGAATCAAGGTGAGATATTTGCAGCAGTCTGCAATTCTCTTTTTTGTTTCCATAGTCATGATGTTTATGCCTCCTCATCTGAATAGTAAACCCAATGCTTCTGGCTCCACTGGAGGATGGCCGTAAAGATCATAAGGATAATGAACAGAACCCAGGCCTGTGCACTGGCAAGACCCATCTCATACTTCTTGAATGCGTTATTGTAAATCAGAAGTGATACAAGAGTTGTTGCAGAACGAGGACCACCCTGTGTGATGATGTATGGTCCATTGAATTCCTGGAATGCCTGTACAAGCTGTGTTACGAGATTATAGAAAATAACCGGTGTAATAATCGGTACCGTGATGGTAAAGAACTGTCTCCACTTTCCTGCACCGTCGAGGGATGCCGCTTCATAAAGATCCGGTGATACACCCTTTAATGCTGCGAGGAAAATAACCATGGAAGATCCGAACTGCCATACACGTAAGAGACAGATAATGAACAGTGCGGCGCCCTTATCAGCGAGCCAGTTCGGGCCCTGAATACCGATAAAAGCAAGTATCATATTGATGATACCATCCTGCTTGAAGATCGCCTTCCACAATACGGAGATGGCTACGGAACCGCCGAGAATAGACGGAATATAGTAAACCGTACGGAACATCTTTACACCTGCGATCTTGAAATTCAGAATATATGCAACAAAAAGTGCGAAAATCAACTTCAGAGGAACGGTCATGAACGCATATCGAAAGGTCGTCATGAAGGAAGTGATGATCTTCTTATCTGAAAAGATCTTTGCATAGTTCATCAAACCGGTCGTTTTAATTCCATTAAAAAGCTGATAATCCGTGAAGCTGTATACTAAAGATGAAAGGAACGGATAGCCCTTGAAAATCAGGAAGCCAACCAACCATGGAATGATAAAGAGAAGGCCTTTGTTGTCTCTCCAGAATTTGCTGTTTTTCTTGGCCGTTTTTGTTTCAGACATTTATTATTACCTCATTTAAAGTGATCGCCGCAGATCCTTGTCAGTGTCTTACGTATCCGGAGGAATAGCTCCTCCGGACCCATAGGGCACTGACCGTTAGACCTTTCGTCCGGCGGTCAATACCATGCATTTTTTCATATTAAGAATTATGCGTTTGCCTGTGCCTCACAATCGTTTACTGCATCGATCAGATCCTGTGCAAGTGTAGCAGAATCCTCATCGTCATAAGACATAGCATCCATGATGGAGTAGTAAGCGCCTTCAGAAGAATCCTTCAGCTTAGAATCCTCATAGTATGGTGAAAGTGCAAATACATAGTTGCTGGATGCAGCCTTGTTTGCATCATAGGTCATACCATTCAGAATATCTGCATCGGCAAGAGTCTTCTGTGCAGCTGCAGAAGCAGGAACACCTCTTTCGAGAGCCATGGTCTTTACACCATCGCCGTTCAGCAGGAACTGAAGGAGCTTGGCAGCCTCTTCCGGATGCTGAGAATTCTTGGAAATTGCAAAGCCCATAGAGATCTTAAATACAGTTGAAGGTGTGCCGTAATCTGCAGGATAGTCTGCAATCTCAAGTGACTGACCGTCTGCAAGAGCACCTGTAAGCTTCTTGATGGAAGAATCCCACTCCAGAACACCAGCATAGTGGCCATCAATGAAGTTCGGGTTCTTATCCAGAGAATCTGCACCGTCACCAACCAGCTTCTCCTGTGATGGGATAACGTGATTCTTCATAAGGCTCTTCAGGAAGTCGAAGCCATCGGTGAGCTCTTCTACGCTGTAATTAAGCTTTCCGTTCTCAACCCATGCCTTGTTGTACTTCTCCTGCATGTAATATGTAAGAAGAATTGCAAGATCATACTGGCCACAAGCCATTGGATAGTAATCATCACCAAGCTTCTGCTGGAATACAGGGCCGGCTGCAAGAAGATCTGCAAAGCTCTTTGGAATCTCGAGACCAGCCTTCTTAAAGGTCTCCGGATTGAAGTAGAATACACGGCCGGTTGTAGATACAGGGATACCCTGAAGCTTACCGTTGATCGTCATCTGATCAAGAAGCTTCTGGTCGTACTGGCTAAGGTCAAAATCCTTTGCCTGATTCATATCATAGAAGCCGTTGCCATCCTTGGAATACTGATAGATCCAGTTCCAGTTGATCTGAAGCACATCCGGCTCGGAATTTCCGGCAAGCTGTGTAGCAATCTTATCTGTCCATCCGGACCATGCGCCGTAATCGGCCTCTACCTTGACACCAGGATTTGCCTTCATATATTCATCCAATGCTGCAAGTGTTGCATTATGACGAGAATCGCCGCCCCACCATGACATCTTTAATGTTACATCACCGGCTGCCTCCTGTGCTGCTGCAGTGGTTGCTGCGGCTGCCTCGGCTGCGGTTGTGGTCTCTGCAGCTGCATTTGCCTGTGCAGTTGTCTCTGCCGGCTTTGATGAGCCGCAGGCTGCAAGACCAAGTACCATAGATGCCGCTAATGAGCTGGCAAGAACTTTTGACATAGTTTTCTTCATAGTTACCTCCTTGGAATCCTTGGATTCCTTATGTGGGCTTTGCCCATAATTTTTAAATCCTGTTTCATCTATTGATTAAATACGACATGAGAACTGTCATAATCAATCACATCATATAATTCCGGCTCCGGTTCATCGGCGCCATCAATGATCAGATTATCGAGCGTGAGTTTTTTTACATTTCTCGCATAAATGCTCTTTCCTGTCATCGGTTTGAAATTGTCCATCATGATGGTCTGTGTCGGCTTCCGTAATTTCTTTGGAAGGAAGCTTGCTGTCACATTTCTGAGAACAATGTTTTCGATATACATTTCCGGAAGTCCATACGCTACCAGGATACAGCCATCGGCGCCGGTACACTCAATGTTTTCTGCCCGGATGGTTCCGATCCTCGGTGTCCGTTCATCTACCGGCTGTTTTTTCTGGTTCTGTACATAATCGCTGTGTCCGTCCGGATCGCAGAAATAAAACATGTTAAACGTAAACGGCATATGAACATCTTCCATACGGATATGATGAAAAACGATATTGTCATATACGGCATGCGGTCCGCGGCCGCGACGTGTCTTAACACGTAATCCCCGGTCCGTGCCA
>ONLM01000254.1 GCA_900318695.1 uncultured Eubacteriales bacterium
AGAGGTCCCTTTTCACAGCATTCCTGTACGCCTTTTTCTACTGCCGGGAAATAATTCTTTGGTACGGAACCGCCGCATACCTGCTCTTCAAATACATAGGATTTTTCAAGATCACCGCTTGGCTCAAAGGACATAATAACGTCACCGTACTGTCCATGTCCGCCGGACTGCTTTTTATAGCGTCCCTGAACCTTGACGAGTTTTTTAATCGTTTCGCGGTATGCAAAGCGAGGCTTGTCCAAAATAATGCCTACATTATAGCGGGCTTTTATAAGGGATGCCGTTACTTCAAGCTGCTGATCGCCGATACCGTAAATCAGAGCCTGACGGTTTTCCGGATCGGATTTTACCTTTAGGGTCTTGTCTTCATCCATCATGCGCTGCAAAGCAGTGGAGAGCTTGTCTTCATCCTGCTTGTTTTCTGCACGATAAGCCTTATAAGTATATGGTGTAGAGAACTGCGGGCCATGATAGGCAATCGGAGCATTGCGCAGAGCCATGGTGTCACTGGTCTCGGTTACGGAAAGCTTTGCCACGGCACCGATATCGCCGGAACGGAGTTCGGAAATTTCAATATTGTCTTTGCCACGGAGCAGATAAAGCTTTCCGATCTTCTCGGTGGTTTCCTTGTTTACGTTGTAGATTTCGGTATTAGGCTTTAAAGTACCGGTGCAAACCTTGAGCAGGGAATATTTGCCCATGAAAGGATCGACAATGGTTTTGAATACCTTTGCCGTGAGGGAGGCATCGGAGTTGTATTTTGCGGTGAAACGTTCACCGGTAGAAACATCTACACCGACTGTTTCGAACTCGTTTGGTGCCGGGAAATATTTTTCAATGACTTGAAGAAGTACATTGAAGCCCTGGATATTGATGCCGGAACCCATCAGAACAGGAACCATGGAACAGGTCTTTACATTTTCTCTGAGGGCACCTTGAATTTCTTCTACGGTGAATTCTTCACCGCCGAAGTATTTCTCCATATATTCATCAGAAGTTTCTGCAACGGCTTCCAAAAGGGCGTTTCTTGCAATGTCGAGATTCTTCTGTACATAATCAGGAATTTCAGCAGCTTCATATTCGTTCAGCTTTGTAAAACGGCGGCCTTCCATTTTTACAACATTGACGAAGCCGACAAATTTTTCATTTTCACGAATCGGAATCTGGAATGGAGCTACAGAACGGCCGAAGCGTTTTTCCAGATCAAGAACGAGCTGACGGAATGATGCGTGATCATCATCCATATTGGTAACGAAAAATAAACGTGGAATTCTATACTTTTCGCAGTATTCCCACGCACGGATCGTGCCCGGTTCAATACCGGCCTTACAGTTAACGACGATAATTGCGGAATCTGCTACAGAAATCGCTTCTTCTACTTCTCCGACAAAATCCAGATAGCCCGGTGTATCCAGAATGTTGATTTTCAGATCCCCTTTCTCACCTTTATACTCCACGGGAATCAGGGATGTGGAAATGGAGAACTGTCTTTTGATCTCTTCTTTGTCAAAATCGGAAATTGTGCTACCGTCGGGAACATTGCCCATTTTCGTGGTTGTTCCGGTTACATACGCAAGAGCTTCTGCAACCGTGGTCTTTCCTGCGCCGCCATGTCCCAGCAGTACCACATTACGTATGTCTCCAGTGTCATATACCTTCATAAGTGTTTCCCTCCTATCGTTCGTTATTTACGAATAATTTAGTTTTATTTTACTAAAATTGTGCGATTTATACAAGAATTATGTAGAGGTTTCACTATATATTTTCATGGGAACAAAGAAATCCGCCGGCGATTCGGATAAAATGCCGGCGGATGAAAAAATATTTTTATTAATTACGAATATCGTACTGGTAATGGCGCAAAACAGCGATGGCCTTTTCCTTTGCTTCTTCTTCGTAAAAAGAAATCCGCAAGGCCCCCTCGCCATGGTCTCGCGCATTATTGATTCCGATGTTTTTGATGGAAATTCCTTTAGAGGCGAGAATGACGGAAATGGTGGAAATAGCACCGACTTCATCGGCGATATCTACGGAGAAACTGTAGTCTGCGGTTAAGGCACCCTTGTTTTTAGCATCGATGGAATCACGATATTCGCGGGAACATTCGAACATATGAAGGATGGTGCCATCGTTCTGTGGGTTCTTCAATGCAGAGGAAATGGACTGCAGTTTTTCAATGTAGCGGTCCAGAATTTCTACAAGAGGCGCTGCATTGGTGTCACAAATCTGATCCCACATTTCCGGACTGGAGGATGCGATTCTCGTAATATCACGGAAACCGCCGGCAGCCAAAGTTTTCATGGTTCGGGCCGGATCATCCGATTCTTTCACAATGTTCACAAGGGAACTTGCAATGATATGAGGAAGGTGGGAAACCGCTGCAACAGAAGCATCGTGTGTTTTCGCATCGATTACGATCGGAATGGATCCCAAAGCAGCGGCAACCGACTTCAGCAGTTCGACCAGTTCTTCATGCTGGTCGGAAATCGGAGTGATGATGTAGTATGCATTGGAAAACAAATAATCGGTAGAGGCCTTATATCCGGTCTGCTCGGAACCGGCCATAGGGTGTCCGCCAATAAAACAGGATGTCAGTCCCAGTTCCTTTGCTTTTTCACAGATGGCGGTTTTTGTGGAACCGACATCGGTCAGGACAGCGTCTTCTTTTAAGAGCTTTGCAAGCTCCGGAAGATAGGCGATGTTGCTGCCGACTGGCGCACAAAGAAAAATCAGGTCACATTCGTGGAGTCTTTCACAATATGGTGAATCGAGAACAACATTGACAAGACCATCTTCCTGGGCAACTTCAAGATTTGAGCGGTTTCTGGCATAGGCCATAATTCTAAGCTCCGGATTCTGCTTGCGAAGGCCTTTGGCGATGGAACCGCCAATGAGGCCAAAACCAATAAAACCGACTGTTTTTAATCCGTTTGCATTCATAAGTCATCTACTTCCTTTTTTGAGATAGTCAAACTTTAACGCGTTGAACCGGCGATGTCAAGACATGAAATCAAAGATGGACATCTGATTCGATTCCGGAATATCTCCCAGCAGCCCCAGCTCTGCGAATTTATCCACGAAGCCCTTTGGACAATGGGTACGGTTGATGAAGTCATCCTTACTGAGGTATTTGCCGCCTTTTGCACCGGCTTCGATGCCTTTTGCTACGGCTTCGCCCAGACCGGCCATGGAAGTAAAGCTTGGCATAATTTTACGATCTTCTGTGATCGTAAAGTTTGTAGCATTGGCTTTATAGATATCCAAAGGGGCAAATTCAATGCCGCGGGCATACATTTCCTCACAGATTTTCATGTCACGAAGACAGATTGCCTCCGTGTTTGTCGGGTGCGGGATCTTCATATATTCATCAATGTAATAGCGGAGCTGATCCAGACCGCCACACATCTTATCGTAATCAAAACCGTCCGCACGGATGGAATAATAAGCGGTGTAGTATTCAATCGGATGGAATACCTTACACCAGGCAACACGCCAGGCCATCATAACGTAGGCAGCAGCATGTGCCTTAGGGAACATGTACTTGATTTTTTTGCAGGCATCGATATACCATTGCGGAACATCATGATCCAGCATGTCCTGGCACCATTCGTCCTTTAGGCCTTTGTGTTTTCGCGTCGCCTCCATGATGCTGAAGGATTCGCCCGGATCCATGCCCATATGCATGAGGTAGACCATGATATCATCTCGACAGCAGATGGCTTCCTGCAGAGTGGTGACGCCGTCTTTAATGAGATCCTGAGCGTTGTTCAGGTAGACGTCGGTACCATGAGAAAGGCCGGAAATACGGATCAGATCGGAGAAATACTTTGGCTTTGTATCTTCTACCATCTGCATCGCGAAGGAGGTGCCGAATTCCGGGATACCAAGGCAGCCTAGGCGAACACCATGAATGTCTTCCGGGCGAATGCCAAGGGTTTCGGTACTTTGGAAAAGGCTCATGACTTCTTTACAGTCCAGAGGAATGTCCTTTACCGGGTCAATACCGATCAGATCCTGCAGACGCCGGATCATGGTCGGGTCATCATGTCCCAGAATATCCAGTTTCAGCAGGTTGTGGTCGATTTTATGATAATCGAAATGGGTTGTGATGATCGGCGAGGTAATATCATTGGCAGGATGCTGTACCGGAGTAAAGGTATTGATCTCCTCTCCGTGCGGTAAAACAACGATTCCGCCGGGATGCTGGCCGGTGGTACGGCGTACACCGACACATCCCTGTACCAGCCGGTCGATTTCGGCGGTCCGTTTGTCGACGCCGCGCTCTTCATAGTATTTTTTGACCATGCCGTAGGCAGTTTTATCGGCCAGAGTACCAATGGTTCCGGCTTTGAAGGTGTGGCCATCGCCAAAGATGACGCCGGTATAGGCATGCGCTTTGGCCTGATATTCACCGGAGAAGTTCAAGTCGATATCCGGCTCTTTGTCTCCGTTGAAACCAAGGAAGGTCTCGAACGGAATATCAAATCCCCATCGATTTAATTCGGCGCCGCACTTTGGACATTTTTTCGGAGGCATATCACAGCCGGCCATACCGGAATACTGCTTTACTTCCGGTGAGTCAAAGTCATACCAGAAGCATTTTGGACAAACGTAATGCGGACTTAACGGATTAACCTCGGTAATGTGTGACATTGTCGCAACAAAGGAGGAACCAACGGATCCACGGGAACCAACCAGGTATCCGTCTTCATTGGATTTGTCTACCAGTTTCTGGGCAATGATATACATAACGGAATATCCGTTGGAAATGATGGAGTTTAATTCGGTTTCCAGCCGGTCTTCCACTATTTTCGGCAAAGTCGGTCCGTACATTTTATGGGCCGTTTCATAGCAGATTTGACGTAGATCCTCATCAGAATGTTCAATGACCGGTGGACATTTGTCCGGGCGCACCGGTTTAATGAAGTCGCACATATCGGCAATCATATTTGGATTGTCAATAACCACTTCATGAGCGCGCTGAGGGTCCAGATATGAAAACTCGTCAAGCATTTCCTTTGTGGATCGGAAATAGAGTTTTGCATCGCTTTCCTCTTCATCAAATCCACGACCGGCCTGAATGATCTTACGGTATATGTCGTCTTCTTCGTTGACATAATGGGCATCACAGGTTGCACAGCATGGTTTTCCCAGCTGATCGGCAAGACTCAGAATTTTCAGGTTGTAATTAATCAGATCCTGTGTTGTTGAGGCGGTGTATTTGTCGCTGGCCAGCATAAAGCTGTTGTTGCCTAGAGGCTGTATCTCCAGGTAATCATAGAAGGAAGCGGTCTGAAGCAATTGCGCCTCATCTACACCTCGCAGCATGGCCTGGAAAACTTCGCCCATAATGCAGGCACTGCCGAGAATCAGACCTTCACGATACTGTTTCAAAAGCGACTTTGGAATACGCGGTCGTTTTTTGAAATATTTTAAATGGCTTTCCGAGATCAGACGGTATAGATTGATGCGGCCGATATCATTTTTGGCAAGCAGAATAATATGATAGCTTGGCATTTTCATGATGCTTGCAGCATGATCAAATTCCAAGTGATCAATGTCGGAAAGTTTTACAGCGCCCCGTTCTTTCACCATTTCGATTTCTTTAATGTAGATTTCTGCGGTACATCCGGCATCATCTACGGCACGGTGATGATTTTCCAGAGAGACATTCAATTCTTTGGCAACCGTGTCGAGCTTGTATCGGTTGAGCTGAGGCAGAAGAAGTCTGGAAAGTCCCACTGTATCGACAATGGTCGGATCGTAAGGCAATCCCAGACGTTCCGCGTTTTTACGGATAAAGGAAGTATCAAAATCTGCGTTATGGGCAACAATGACGGCATCCCCGCACCATGCCAGAAATTCCGGAAGTACTTTTTCAATCGGGTCGGCATCGATGACCATGGAATCGTCGATGGAGGTAAGCTGTGTAATACGGAATGGAATCGGAATTCCCGGATTTACAAAGACATCCATGCGGTCGATGATTTCGTTATTTTGAATTTTGACAGCACCGATTTCAATAATATGATCGAGTTCGGCACTGAATCCGGTGGTTTCGATATCAAATACAACGGTCAGCTGATTAAGGTCCTGCCCTTTTTCGTTTGTGATAATCGTCTGCAGATCGTCGACCAGATAGCCTTCGCAACCATAAATCAGCTTAAAATCCTTATCATGTCCGATTTTTTTGAGATGAATGGCGGCATCCGGAAAAGACTGTACAACACCATGATCAGTAATGGCCATTGCGTTCATGCCAAACTGGATGGCAGTATTGATGTAATCTACAACATCGGTAACCCCATCCATATCGGACATTTTTGTATGCAAATGAAGCTCCACGCGCTTTTCGGGAGCGTTATCTTCTCTTTTTTGACGCTGGAAAGAGTATTTCATGATACCGTCAATGAAACTCATTTCCACTTCTTTGTCAAAGGAATCGTAGGAAACGGAACCTTTGATTAAAACACCGCTTCCTGCTTTGATAAAGCTATTTGCAGTCTCGAGGTCATCATCATCGACAAAGATTTTTGCGGTGATGGAATCGGTGTAGTCGGTAATATCAAACTTTAGGATATTTTTCCGGTTTTTGTATGAACCGGATCATGGACCAAAAAGATATTTCCGGCGATAATTACGTTTCCGGAACCCTGATCAATATCGGAAAGATGAATCGGCTCACCTTCAAAATAACGGCCGTACAAAACATTTTCGTTTTCGGAATAGCGGAATTGTTTTTTTCTGCGCGGATAAGCTTCGCCGCTTCCGCGGGAAGACGACTGCTGGAAGGAAGAAACCGTGGTTTCCGGTGCTTTTTTTTCTGTGGATTTCTTATCCTGCGGTGCCTTGATGGTGCGGGTTTTCTGCAAATCATTCTGGACGGCGTGACCGGAAGCACGATCCATGCCGGCAATATTGAATGGATCACGTGTTGACATAAAGCCTTCTTTGGCCTGCAGTTCTGCTCTTCTCTGCCGGGCAAGGTCCGTATCGCCGCGAAGCTCCGGAGCAATGTAATTGGCATCCTCGGTGGTTTCCGGACGATCCTCGTAGGACATGGAAAGATGAAATTCTATACCACATCGGTCTTCAAAGATCCGTTTTAACACATGCTCCAGCTCATTTTCCTGCGATTTATAGAAATGGCTGTTCGGAACCGTGATGGCAAGCGTATCATCATCCTGCCAGGATCGCTTGCCATTGACAAGCATATTGTAGAGGATGATGTTGTAATCACGGAGGTCCATCAGAATGGAAGCATTGTAAAGGTCATACAAGGTCCGGGCATTGTACTGCGCAGACAGGGAAAAATGTTCCATAATCTTTATGGTTATGGATTTCCCGGAAAAAAGCTGACTCTTAATAGAGCGTTCCACACTATGAACGGCTTTTTTATCGATAAGATGGGGACTTTTTATGTAGATGCGCAGAGTTTTACGGTCTTTGGATATTGTTACGCGGGTAACGTATGTATCCTGAAAGAGCGATTCGTCGTCCGCATCCAGAGAAAGAGAATCAAAAACTTCAAAAAATCGTTTCATATATTTTTGTACACTGCCCCGGCTTCCCCGGTCATCTGCAGATATACCCTCCTAAAAAACACGATATATTGTTACATCTTTGCAAGCTCATCGTGAAGTACCGAAAGAAGATCTTTTTCCGGTACCTTTCGGATTATTTCACCTTTTTTGATCAGCAGACCTTCGCCGATGCCGCCGGCAATACCGATGTCAGCTTCTTTGGCTTCGCCAGGGCCGTTGACGACACATCCCATGACGGCAACCGTCAGATGTTTGTCATCAAATTCCTCAACCATAGTCTGAACTTCATTGGCAAGGCGGATCAGATCGATATTGGTTCTGCCGCAGGTCGGACAGGAAACGACTTCTACGCCGGCTTTACGGAGACCAAGGGTACGGAGGATGAGCTTGGCGGATTTGACTTCTTCCACCGGGTCGGCAGACAGGCTGACGCGGATGGTGTTACCGATACCCTGACTTAATATCATTCCAAGGCCAAGGGCGGATTTGATATTACCGGACCATGCTGTACCGGCTTCGGTAATGCCTACATGCAGAGGATGTCTTGTCTTCTGCGCAATCAGTTCATGTGCTTTTGCACACATAAGTACGTCGGAAGATTTGATGGAGATTACCAGATTGTCATATCCCATATCTTCGATCTGCTGCACCTTCTCAAGAGCGGATTCCACAATGCCTTCGGCCGTTACGTGTCCGCCATACTTCTCGATCATGCGCTTTTCCAGAGAACCGGAGTTGACACCGATGCGGATTGGAATATTCCGCTCTCTGGCGCAGTCTACGACGGCACGTACCTTCTCGTCACTTCCGATATTTCCGGGATTGATACGGATCTTATCGGCGCCGTTTTCCATTGCGGCAATGGCCATCTTGTAGTCAAAATGGATATCGGCGACCAGAGGGATGGAAATCTCTTTTTTGATTTCACGCACTGCCAGAGCAGCATCCAACGTCGGTACAGTGACGCGGATGATTTCGCAGCCGGCTTTTTCCAGTTTATGGATTTGTTCAACGGTTCCGCGTACATCGGTTGTTTTGGTATTACACATGGATTGAATTGCAATCGGATGTGCACCGCCGATCTGTACATTTCCGATCGATACGACATTTGTATTTTCTCTAGGTAACATAGTTAACCTCCCAGGATTTCTTTGTAGGCACCGCTGATAACATTCCAAATGTCATTGGATAAAATGAGTGCCATAACGATAAGTAAAAGAATCATTCCGGCCGCATTGATTTTTTCCTCAATTTTCGGATTTAAACAGCGTCTGGAAATCATTTCCAACAAAATAAATAATAAACGACCGCCGTCCAGACCCGGAATCGGCAGCAGGTTCATGATGGCGAGATTTGCGGATATCATAATGAGCAATTGCAAAAAGACGAGAAAGGCATTGAAAATACCGTATTTTGAGGACTGCTCTACAGTCGTGCCAATGACGGCAACGGTTCCCACCGGGCCCATGACCTCGTTGCGGGATACCCGGCCTTTCTGAATCATTTTGAAACTTTCAAAAACAATATTTACATTGTACTGAACCTCACTGCAGATTTCTGAAAGATATTCCGGGATGGTTTCCGGCATTAGGCGACCGCCGTAAAAAAGGATTCCCAGATTATAGGTTTTCTGATCTTCGGAATAATAAGGCTTGAAATCAGAGAGCATAGTGTGGCCATTATGCTGATAACGTATGGTGAGAACGGTATTTTCATTAAAATCCGGTGTATTCAGATATTTCCAAATGTAAAGACTTCGATAGGACGGCATGGATTTGATCCGTTTTCCCTGATAATTGATACCGGTAACCCGGTCGCCCGGCGCAAGACCGATACTGCTGGCAGGAGCATTGGATTCGGTTCCTACAACATAAAGAGGGTCAAATCCGGCGAAATGAATTAAAACGGCAGCCATAATGAAGGCAATAATGAAATTGTTCAGTACACCGGCAATGCAAATGAAAAAACGCTTTCCGGCAGATTTGCCTTGAAAAGTATACTTAGGCAGATCTTCTTTTGAAAATTGAACTCCATCGTAGTCAATCACGGTTTGTGCTGCAGTCGGATCGGACTCGTCTTTCAAACATTCTTTTCCGGTTGCTGTCAGAAAATCGCCGGAGCCGGCGGCATCTTCTCCAAGCATGGCACAGGAACCGCCTAATGGCAAAAGCTTAATGGAATAGCGTGTATTTCGCCAGACAAAACTAAAAAGTCTTGGCCCCATGCCGATGGAAAATTCCAATACCGCAACACCGCACAGCTTTGCAGCTATAAAATGACCGAGCTCATGAAAAAAGATCAGAAAACCGAGGCCAAGTAACGCAATCAAAAAACTCAAAATATTTCTCCTAAACGAATCATGAATTAATGAACAATGGTGGAATGTTCCCGTACAAAGGACCGTGCCCAGGCCTCTGTGTCCAGAATTTCCTGAAGCGTAGGCATCGAAATTACGTGATTTTCGTGTGCATTCATGGCTTCTTCAATTACATCTGCAATTTCAAGAAAATCGATACGGTCATCCAGGAACAGCGCAACGGCTTCTTCATTGGCCGCATTAAAAACAGTCGGCATAGAACCGCCGGTCCGACCGGCACGATAACCTAAAGCCAGTCCCTTAAAAGTTTCAAGATCGGGGTTTTCAAAAGTGAGAGAACCGAGTTTGGCAAGGTCCAGACGCTCATCGTCCGGAAGAGCACGTCGATCCGGTGCATAAAGAGCATATTCGATCGGAATTCTCATATCCGGAAGTCCGAGCTGGGCCTTTACGGAGCCGTCAACATACTGCACGGCGGAATGTACAATGGATTGTGGCTGGACAACAACCTGAATCTGATCGACAGGAACATGAAATAACCAAGCCGCTTCAAGAACCTCCAGACCCTTGTTGACCATAGTGGCGGAATCAATCGTGATCTTTCTGCCCATAGACCAGTTTGGATGTTTTAAAGCGTCTTCCTTGGTCTTTCCTGTAAGATCGGCTCGTTTTTTGCCGCGGAAAGGGCCACCGGAGGCCGTTAAAAGTATTTTTTCAATTCGCGCATGCGGTTCGCCCTGCAACGATTGCCAAATGGCAGAATGCTCGGAATCAATCGGTTTGATTTCAATACCGCATTCTTTGGCAAGCGGCATAATGATGTGTCCTGCGCAGACCAGGGTTTCCTTGTTTGCTAGAGCCACTTTTTTATGCGCTTTTAATGCGGCGATGGTCGGCCGGATTCCAATCATGCCGACAACGGCGACGACAACTTCATCACACTGCTCCATGGAAGCAAGTTCGATGAGACCGTCCATGCCCGAAAGAACCTTTACGGGTAACTGATAGTGTCTGAACTCTTCTGCTTTTTTCTCATCATAAATGCAGACATATTCCGGATGATAAAGGCTGACCTGCTCTCGGAGAAGATCGATAGAGCGATATACCGCGAGGCCGGTGATGTGAATATTCGGATCCTGACGAACGACATCAAGCGTTTGTGTTCCAATGGAACCTGTACTGCCCAGAATAACAAGATTTCTCATGACGATTCCTTTCCATTGGGCTCGGATTTCCGGGCTCAGTGATAATGATACGGTTTAATGTAAAAATGTAAGGGCAAAATAGATTGCCGGTGCCGTGAAGATCATAGAATCGAAACGATCCATGATGCCACCGTGGCCTGGAATCAGTTTGCCGTAATCTTTGATTTTATAATCCCGCTTGATGCCGGATGCGGTAAGATCGCCAATCATGGAAATGAGTGCAGCGATGCCGCAGGCAATGGCGGAAGTAAGAGGCGGGTTTGTCACTTCTGTGAAGTGTGCGCGAAATACATATGCGAAAATAAAGCCAAGTAAGGCAGCCCCCAGAACACCTCCGAATGCACCTTCCACCGTTTTTTTGGGGCTGAGGACGGGGGTCATTTTGTGCCGTCCTGCAAGGATGCCTACACAATAGGCACAGGTATCGGAGCCCCATGAGGAAAGCAGAATGAGCCAGACCAAAAATTTACCGTCCGGCATTTCACGGGTGAGATAAAGGTAACTCATCATAATACCGGCATAACATATGCACATAAAGGCGGCTGCAACCGATGAGATTTTATAGGTCGGGTAAGTGATTACATAAAAGGCCATTAATGCCATAAGACTCAGAATGATCATGAGAGTGAAATAACCGGTTGCATTCAGCCAGAGAAGCAGATAATAAGCAGATGTGGTGATGTAGCCGATGCATCCGAGAGAGGTCTTATGAATGCCGAAAATCCGGTAGAGTTCGAAAAGCCCGATAATGGAAATGATATAAGAGGCAAGGAATAGCGGAAGTCCTCCATGGACAAGTAAGACAATGGCAAGAATCATCAAGACAATTCCGCTGATCAGGCGGGTGATGAAAGAGCTCATCTTCTTTTCGTTTTGATCTTTTTTTAAGCTCGTTGCTTCTGTGTCGGTCATAGTTGAAAGTTCTCCATAATATAGCACTGTTTATCAGACCGGAAAGGCAGTAAACAGAGACAGTAAAATTTGCAAAATAAAAGAAATAGGCTTCTGTACGAAGCCTACTTTCTATTTTTTTAAGCGTCCGCCGAAACGGCGCTCACGAGTGTTGAAATTATCAATTGCCTTTAATAATTCTTCTTTATTAAAGTCTGGCCAGAGAACCGGAGTGATGTAATACTCCGCGTAGGCACTCTGCCATAAAAGATAGTTTGAAATTCGAAATTCTCCAGATGTGCGGATGACAAGATCCGGATCCGGCATACCGGCGGTGTCCAGGTAAAGCGAAAAATCCTGCTCAGTCAAAGCCAGAATCTCCTCTTCACTTTTTCCGCTACGGATTGCCTCTATCGTATATTTTCGTATTGCACGTACGATTTCATCACGGGATCCGTAATTTACGGCAAAAACAAAAGTCATTCCGGTATTGTCCTTGGTTTCATTTTCCAAACGGCAGATACCTTCTTGAATATCCGGCGCAAAGCGGGAACGTTCCCCAATCATGCGGGCACGGACATTATGTTCATTGGCCACTTTGATGAGTTTTGTCATGTAAAAACGAAAAAGCTTCATCAGAGCGCCGACTTCTTCCTGCGAACGTTTCCAGTTTTCAGTAGAGAAGCCGTAAACCGTAAGATACTGGACACCCAGTCTGGCACAATCGGCAACAATGGTCTCCAGAGTTTCGCACCCCTGCTTGTGCCCCATTGCCCGTGGAAGGCCGCGACGCTCCGCCCAACGACCGTTGCCATCGAGAATGATCGCGATGTGCTTCGGGATGGAACGTCCTTCCGAATCAATAATATCGTTAGGATTTTGCATAATTAAACAGTAAGTAATTCCTTGTTCTTTTCGCTTACGGACTTGTCGATCTTCTCGCACATGTGATCGGTGAGATCCTGAATGTCCTTTGTCTGACGGGCAAGATCATCTTCTGTAATCTCGGAAGATTTCTCCAGCTTCTTGGCAAGATCCATGGCATCGCGACGGATGTTACGGATTGCGATCTTGGCTTCTTCTCCCTTCTTTTTAACATCCTTTGTGAGTTCCTTACGTCTCTCCTCTGTGAGCTCAGGGAATACCAGACGAATTACTGTACCGTCATTTGTCGGGTTGATACCAAGCTCAGACATGTTGATGGCCTTTTCGATTTCCTTCAGCATGGACTTATCCCAAGGCTGAATTACAATGATTCTGGCTTCCGGTACAGAGATATTTCCAACCTGCTGAAGTGGTGTCGGTGTACCGTAATAATCTACCATGATACGGTCAAGTACATGTGGATTTGCACGGCCTGCACGAATGGTAGCAAGCTCAGACATGAGATTATCATGTGTCTTATGCATTTTTTCGATATAAATAGTAAACTGATCATCCATAGTGGATTTCCTCCTCTGTTGAATCCCGAGTGAACCGGGCATAAGTTTTAGAATAATGTAAACGGTCAGTCTGCAGTGACTCTGGTACCGTTGATAATACCCTTTAAGGCATTGGAAATACCATTTTCCTCGTTTAATGAGAAAATTGCAAGAGGCATATGATTTTCCATACAGATTACGGATGCCGGTAAATCAATCACACCTAAACGCTGATCGACAACATCCTGAATGCGAATGGTATCATATTTTTTTGCGTTCGGATTCTTTTTCGGATCCGAGTCATATACACCATCGATTGCCTTTGCAAGAAGGATTTCATCGCACTCCAGCTCAACAGCGCGGAGAACGACACCGGTATCGGTTGAGAAATAAGGATGTCCGGTTCCGCCGGCACAAAAAACAACACTGCCGCTCTGCAAGGCTTCGGTTGCAGCATCTTTATTAAACAGTTCTGCCATATCGCCAATGGCTATCGAAGACATGATTCTGGTTTTCATACCCTCTGCACGGAAAAGCTCAGAAACATAGATGCAGTTCATAACAGTTGCAAGAATACCAACCTGATCGGCTTTGTAGCGATCAACGGTTTCGGACTGCCGCCCTCTCCAGAAATTGCCGCCACCGATGACGATAGCAATCTGTACACCGGCGTCTACGGCAGTTTTCACTTCCTTAGCGACAGAACGGATGGTATCATCATCAAATCCAAAATGCTTTTCACCGGCCAGTGCTTCACCGGACAGCTTCAGCATGACTCTACGATTTTGAGACATTTAAAAACCTCCAAAATAACGGGTCTAATTTTCTTCAACATTTTATCATAGAAAAAAGCCCGCGACAATGAGTCGCGGAGCTTTTTCAAAAGTTAATATTGGGTTTTAATTCCTTAGCCCTTGGAACCGTACATAAGGTACCAGTAGCCGTAAGGTGAATGCCATGTATTCTTGAGGTTGGACTTCTGAAGCCAGAACTCATTGTAGTAAGCAACCGGAGCCATAGCAGCATCGTTCAGAACAACCTGCTCAGCCTTATGAAGAAGATCATAATGCTGTTTTCTGTCAGCAGTGGAACGAGCCTGATCTACCAGAGAGTCAAACTCTGCAGAAGAATACTTACCATCGTTGTTACCGTTGTTGGTTTCAAGAAGGTTGATCATGTTGGAAGGATCATCCCAGTCATATACCCATCCGTTACGGGCAACATCAAAGTTACCGGAACGTCTGTCTGCTGTAACCGTCTTCCACTCCTGAATGTTGACATTCATTGTGATACCAAGCTGAGCCCATGCAGACTGGAGATACTCGGCAACGGCCTTGTGGTAACCGGCATCGTTGGTAAGATACTCAAAGGTTGGGAAACCTTCACCGTTCGGATAACCGGCATCAGCAAGAAGCTTCTTGGCCTTTTCAAGGTCTGCCTGATAATCGGATGAGTTGAAGTGATCACCATAGGTCTTTGTGGTAACTTCTGCGTAAGAAGAACCAGCAGCTTCATCGGAAACACCAGGACCTACAAAGTTTGTAGCCGGTGAGAAGGTACCCTGCATGATGGTATTTGCAACATAGTTACGATCAATTGCAAGAGAAAGTGCCTCACGGACTTCCTTCTTGTCGAACGGGGCTCTCTTTGTATTAAAGGTTACGTAGTAAGTGCCCATGAGTGGCTCGACATGGAATTCGGAATTGTCTTTCAGAGTAGGAATCTCTTCAGTAGGAACATCCTTGATGAGATCCAGCTCACCCTGATTATAGGCGGTGTAAGAGGTATTTGCATCCTCAATCAGGTGCCATACGATCTTATCGAAGGTGATGTGCTCTGCATCCCAATAATTCGGGTTCTTTGTGAAAACGATCTGTGATCCGTCTGTATACTCTGTCATGTAGTATGGGCCATCGGTGATATATGTAGACGGGTCTGTGGTCCAGCCATCGCCGGCCGCTTCAATAGTTGCCTGCTGTACCGGTACAAGAACAGGGAATGCTGCGATCTTGTCAAAGTAGATGCAAGGGCTGGAAAGATGTACTACGAAAGTATCATCATCCGGTGCTTCAACACCAAGAGCATCGAGATTGCCCTTGGAAGCATCTTCAAAACCTACGACAATGTTCAGAAGATCATAGCCGTAAGGAGCTGCTGTTGCAGGATCTGCAACTCTCTTCCAGGAATAAACGAAATCCTTTGCGGTAAGTGGAGAACCGTCAGACCACTTAAGATTCTTTCTCAAATGGAAGGTCCATGTCAAACCGTCATCGGACTCCTCCCAAGACTCGGCAAGGCCGGCTACGATATTGTTGTCCTTGTCAAATTTAAGAAGGCCCTCAAATGCATGAATAATCATGTTTGCACCATCAACGGCAGAATTTAATGCCGGGTCAATGGTTTCCGGTGAAGGTCCGATCTGAACATCAACGGTATTGGAATCGCCGGTAGATGTGTCTTGTGCAGTTACAGACTCGGCAGAATTTCCGGAGCCAGAAGCTGCAGGTGCGTTTGATGAACCGCAGGCTGAAAGCGCAAGGGATGCAGCCATTGCAGTTGCAAGAACAAATGCAATTTTCTTTTTCATAACTTTCCTCCTAAAAATTGTAAAGCCTTTTTACATCGTGCTTTTGGATGAAATTATAAATTCTTTAACGCATAGGCGCGTTGAAGTCATTATATAAATTTTAGTTCAGTTTGTCTAGATGATGACAAGCTGCAAAATGGCCCGGTTTGACTTCCTTAAATGCAGGAGTTTCAGCGGCACACTGTGCGTCGGCGTATGGGCAACGTGTACGGAATGGGCATCCGGATGGCGGATTTACCGGAGATGGAACGTCGCCGTTCAGAATAATTCGCTTGGACTCTCTTGCTGTCTTCGGATCTGCAATCGGAATTGCAGAAATCAGAGATCTGGTGTATGGATGCATGGAATGGAAAATCAATTCATCCGAATCGGCCATTTCAACCATGTGTCCAAGATACATAACACCGATGCGATCGGAAATATGATTGACAACGGAAAGATCATGGGCGATGAAAAGGTAGGTCAGGCCCATCTTTTTCTGGAGATCCTCAAACATATTTACAACCTGTGCCTGAATGGAAACATCCAGTGCAGATACCGGCTCGTCACATACGATGAATTCTGGATTTACTGCAAGAGCGCGGGCAATACCGATTCTTTGACGCTGTCCGCCGGAGAATTCGTGCGGATAGCGGTTGGCATGTTCTGAGTTCAGACCAACGGTAGAAAGAAGAGACAAAATACGCTCTCTCCGCTCTGCTTTTGTGCTGTACAGCTTGTGAATGTCCAATGCTTCACCGACGATATCGCCGACAGTCATACGCGGATCGAGGGAGGCATATGGATCCTGGAATACGATCTGCATCTTTCTGCGGTATGGAAGCATATTGACCTTGGTATTTGTCGAAGAATCATAGATTACTTCGCCATCGTATGTAATCTTACCGGAGGTCGGTTCTGTAAGACGAAGAATGGATCGGCCGGTTGTGGTTTTACCGCATCCGGATTCACCTACAAGGCCGAAGGTCTCTCCCTTTTTGATGAAAAAGCTAACATCGTCAACTGCTTTGACGGTTTTATTTGTACCGGCAACCGGAAAGTACTGTTTCAGATGTTCTACTACCAGTAAATTTTCATTTCCTGCCATCAGTTTTCTCCTTCCTTGCTGCGGTCGTTACGTAAAACGTTGCCGACTTCGTCCACCTGAATCGTGGCAATGCCTTTTTCAAAATCTTCCTTCTGCTGAACCCAGCAACGAGAATAGTGTATATCTGTATAGTAATTGCGAAGAGGCTTCTTTTCGAGACAGATCTTCATGCAGCTCGCACAACGCGGTGCAAATCCACATCCCTTAGGAGGATTCAGAAGGTCTACAGGCTGTCCTTCGATCGGAACAAGACGTTCATAATCCTTTTCATGGAATTTAGGAATGGAACGAAGCAGACCCTTTGTGTATTCGTGCTTTGGATTATAGAAAATATCGTCCGTTGTGCCGTATTCTACGATTTCACCGGCATACATAACTGCGATGTGATCGCACATGGAGGCCACAACGCCCAAATCGTGCGTGATCATGATGATGGCCATGCCGAGCTTTTTCTTTAATTCCTGCATCAGATCAAGAATCTGTGCCTGAATGGTTACATCGAGAGCTGTTGTAGGCTCATCGGCAATCAGAAGTTTCGGCTCGCAGGCAAGCGCAATTGCAATCATGACACGCTGGCGCATACCGCCGGAAAGTTCATGAGGATACTGCTTCAGACGCTTCTCCGGCTCATTGATTCCAACGAGGGTCAGGAGTTCCTTGGCACGCTCGTGGACGGCATTACCGGTTTTGTCAGTATGGAGCTTGATTGCTTCTTCAATCTGGTTTCCAATAGTCCAGACCGGATTCAAAGACGTCATTGGATCCTGGAAGATGATGGAAACTTCTTCACCACGAATCTTCTTTACTTCCTTTTCGGACATTTGGTCAATGCGATGCCCGTTAAAGGTTACGCTGCCGCCGACAATTTTACCATTGTCCGCGGTAAGACCCATGATGGAATATGCGGTAACGGATTTACCGGAACCGGATTCGCCTACGATACCGAGGACTTCGCCCTCTTTCATCTGAATGGAAACATCATTCAGAGATTTTACTTCACCAGCAGGAGTAAAGAACGAAAGTTTCTCGTGCTGAATGTCTACCAAATATTCATTCTCTGCCATAACTTCCTCCTTACTGCTGCTTCATCTTAGGGTCAAATGCGTCACGAAGACCATCTCCCAGAAGGTTGAAGCTAAGAATGATTACAAAAATCAGTGCGGCCGGGGCAAATAGCTTCTCCGGGTATGTCTGGAAACCGTTTAATGCTGCGGAAGCCAGAGAACCGAGAGACGGCATTGGAGCCTGTACACCAAGTCCCAGGAAAGAAAGGAAAGACTCTGTAAAGATGGATGAAGGAATCTGCAGAGTGGTTGTTACGATCAGAGTACCGATACAGTTTGTGATCAGGTGCTTGCCGATAATACGGCGGTTATTGGCGCCCAGAGCCTTGGCGGCAGTAACGTATTCGGACTGCTTAAGAACCATGATCTGGGAGCGGACGATACGTGCCATACCAACCCAATACAAAAGGGCGAACACGATGAACATGGATACCATGTTCGGACCCAAACGCTGAATCCAGCCAAATCCCGGCATAGCGCCTAAAGTGGTGAGCGGTTCCTTTAAGGTCATGGCCAAAAGAATGATGATCAGGACATCCGGTACGGTATAGATGATGTCGACGATTCGCATCATAACAAGGTCAATTGCTCCGCCAAAGTAACCTGCAATGGCACCATAAAGGGAACCGATCAGCAGAATCAGGAAAGAGGCAACAAGACCAACGGTCATAGATACTCTTCCACCAACCAAAACACGGATCATATAATCTCGGCCGTTCTGATCGGTACCTAAGAAATGAGGAAATACAGACTGGCCGGAAGAAATTAACTGAAGCTCCTGCTTGGAATACTGCATAGGAGCAAGTCTTTCGGAACCTTTGATCTGTGTTTCATATTGATATGGGTAGAATAACGGAACAATAAAACAGAAAAAGACAATAATCAGTACCAGAGCCAAAGCGGACATGGCAATTTTATTTTTGCGGAACCGTCTGACACCGTCTTTAAAGAAGCTAACGGATTCACGCATAATATTTAAGGATTCTTTTTCTGAAAGAGATGCCGGAGCAAAATCATCAACATTAAGCTGAAGGCTCAGCGGATTCTTCTTATTTGATTCTGACATGCTGTAACCTCCTTACTTGAGCTTGATTCTAGGATCAACTAATGCATAAACGATATCAACGATCACGTTCATGAAAATAACAAAAACCGCGAGGAAAATGGTTGTGCCCATGATCATAGGATAATCACGGGATGTAATGCCGCCTACGAATTCAGAGCCAAGACCCGGAATGTTGAAAATCTTCTCTATAATGAAGGAACCCGTCATTAACGATGCGATCAATGGACCTGCATAGGTTACAACAGGGAGAATCGCATTACGCATAGCGTGTTTAAAGATCATCATAAAGGTGCTTACACCCTTTGCACGTGCTGTACGCATATAATCCTGACCGATAACATCCAGCATGGAAGAACGCATAAGTCTCGCAATATAGAAAGTAGGATACAGAGCTAGTGCGATTACCGGCATAATATAGCTGGATGCGGTTTTTAATCCGAGTGAAGGAAGCCAGCCGAGTTTGGTGGAGAACACATACATAAGAAGTGTCGAGGAAAGGAAAGACGGAATTGCGATACCTGCTGTAGAAAGAACAACAAGGATGTTGTCGATCAGCTTTCCTTTGTTAAAAGCGGCAATGGATCCCAGTGGAACGCCAATGATGACGGCAACAAGGAAAGCAAGACCGCCAAGGCGTCCGGATACCGGGAATTTTGTAGTAATAATCTGGGCAACGGTACGGCCGCGCTTCTTTAAAGACAGACCGAAATCGCCATGGACAAGTCCTGACATATAAGTGATGTATTGTTGTGACAGCGGCTTGTCGAGACCATACTTGGCTTCCATCGCAGCCTGTGCTTGCGGTGTTACAGCCTTTTCTGCAAGGAATGGTCCGCCCGGGACCAGATTCATAATACAGAATGTAAGTGTTGCGACAAGGAACGCGGTAATTATAGCTGTGATTATTCTTTTGATAATATACTTGGCCATAAAAATAAACCTCCTTGATAAACAGACGTAATGCAAAATATACACGAAAGTAATGCTACTTTCAATACTTTAACGCAATTTAGTGTTAAAAGATCAACTTTGTGTGTCCGTAGAGCACACACCTATGTATTGTGTGCGCGGACAATAGACTATTCCTGTGGGTAATACCTACACTAACTTTTTTTATGTATGTTTATATTATACTATTCTTTTTCAATAAAAAAATCCCTTCCGTATAGAAAAACGGAAAGGATTTTGCATTACAGTAAATGGGACGGATGATTTAATGATGGAACAGCTTTTTGGTCTGGTATTGCGGTTCGCAGGTTACATTCACACCAAGTTTGTGGAAAGTCTTTTCATCTACTGTAGACAGGATTACCGAACTGTGCACTTCGCAATCCTTCAGCTTGGAAAGCTGCTGCATTGCGATTTCGGCATTGTTATCGGTTGTTGCACTGATTGTCAGAGCAATCAGAATTTCATCTGTATGCAGACGAGGATTATGATTGCCAAGATGGGCAACCTTTAAATGCTGTATCGGTTCAATGACTTCCGGAGAAATAATATCGACGGAATCATCAATGCCACCAAGAGTTTTCAATGCATTCAGGAGCATTGCGGAACACGGACCCAGAAGAGATGTGGTCTTTCCGGTCACAATACGGCCATCCGGTAATTCAATGGCAGCAGCCGGTGCGCTGGTCAGCTCCGCTTTTTGTTTTGCGGCGGCAACGACTGGACGGTCTGCGATGGAAATGTTTGTTTTTTCCATCAGAAGTTCAATTTTATCCACGATCTGCTGTGTGCCGGTGCCCTTACGAAGGTCGCATAATGCGGTATAGTACCGGCGGATAATCTCCTGATTTGCCGCAGCACGAGTTGCTTCATCATCAACAATGCTGAGGCCGGCCATGTTGACACCCATATCGGTCGGGGACTTATACGGAGACTCTCCGTAAATGCGCTGGAACATGGCATTGAGAACAGGGAATACTTCTACATCACGATTATAGTTAACGGTGGTCTTACCATAAGCTTCCAGGTGATATGGATCAATCATATTGACGTCGTTAAGATCTGCGGTGGCTGCTTCATATGCCAGATTAACCGGATGCTGCAAAGGAAGATTCCAAATCGGGAATGTCTCGAATTTAGCATATCCTGCCTTCACACCATGCATGTTCTCCTGATACAGCTGAGAAAGACATACTGCCATCTTTCCGGATCCCGGCCCCGGCGCGGTCACAACGACCAGAGAATGGGTGGTTTCAATGTAGTCGTTCTTACCGAAACCGTCTTCGCTGATGATGAGCTGCAGATTTCCAGGATAACCCTGAATCGGATAATGACGGTAAACACGAATGCCCAGGGCCTCCAGCTTCTTTTGATAAGCAATGGCGCTCTTCTGTCCGTCAAAACGGGTCAATACTACGGAACCTACGTATAATCCGTAACCGCGGAATGCATCGATCAGACGAAGCACATCCATATCGTAGGTAATGCCCAGATCGCCACGGACTTTGTTCTTCTCAATGTCACCTGCATTGATGACCAATACGATTTCAACGTCTTCTTTTAACTGACTGAGCATGCGGATTTTACTATCCGGCTGAAAGCCAGGAAGAACTCTGGAAGCATGGTAGTCATCAAACAGTTTGCCGCCGAATTCAAGGTAAAGTTTGCCGCCGAACTTGGAAATCCTTTCACGGATATGTTCGGATTGCATCCGTAAATATGCGTCGTTATCAAAGCCTTTTTTAAACATATGGTGTTATCCCTTCAGATCCCGTTAGTGTTGAGTGTTTCAGAAAAAGTATAAAGATTCATGTTTCATAAGTCAATTGTTCATATCGCTGACAATTGCCCACCGGAGTTTGGTGGAATGTGCCCGAGGGTTGATAAAGCATTCCTCCTTGCTTGGACGGATTACATCGCGGGCAACATCCTGATAAAGCCCCTGACGTTTGCCTTCCTTAAAGAACTGCTTCACTATGCGGTCTTCTCCGCTGTGGAAAGTCAGAATAGCGATTCGTCCGCCCGGATTCATGCAGGATGGCAGTTTTTCCAAAAAATCATATAAGACAGGAAATTCGCTGTTTACATCAATGCGAAGTGCCTGGAATACACGCTGGCATGATTTTTTGATGGAATCCTTCTGCTCTTTTTCCGGTAGAAATGATAGAGTTTCTGCAATGATGTTCCGCAGTGCGGTTGTTGTGTCAATGGAATTTCCCTTATGGTAGGCCTTTATGATGGATTTTGCAATTTTGTCGGCATATGGTTCATCCGAGTTTTCAATGAACATGTGAATCATGTCTTCCTGACTTAAAGAACGAAGCCGCTCTGCCGCGCTTTCTCCTTCTTCCGGGTTTAAACGAAGATCCAAAGGACCATCCGTTTTATAGCTGAAGCCGCGGGCCGGGTTGTCGATCTGCATAGAAGAAACGCCCAGATCAGCGAGAATAAAATCGAATTTTGGTTCTGCAACCTGATCTACATTCCGGAAATTCATATGTCGCACGGTGAACAGATCCGGACCATAGCCCTTTTCACGTAATCGGGCTTCGGTTTTTACAGATTCAATCGGATCAACGTCTGTGGCATAAAGATGTCCCTTCCCTTGAAGACATTCCAGCATTTTTTCGCTGTGACCGCCGTATCCTAATGTGGCATCCATGCCGATTTGACCGGGCTGTATGTTTAAAAAGTCGAGAATTTCATTCACCATGATTGGAATATGCATACCGGCAGGGGTTTTGCCTTTGGAGATGATTTTTTCGATATCATTCTGATATTTTTCCGGTTGATGTTCTTTGTATTTTTCTTCAAAGCGGCGAGGATATTTGCCGCTGTAGCGTTTTCTGCGGTGATGTTCCGGCGTATTTTGCATGGCGGATTCAGGCATAAATAAGCTCCTTTCGTATTATTGGTTTGACAGTCCTTTTATGCGGGTGACATTTTCTTCATCATGTTCCACTTCTTTTGAAAACAAATGGGCAATGTAAATAAACTCGTCCCGGCTGACCGGAGAATCCATGGCTGTATGCTGTTTTTCCGCGATCAGCATCAGAAGGATGCTACGAAGGCTACGATACAGCAGGCATAATTCAATTTCAGGATCCTGATCAATACAGGTGTCTATGAAATACCGGTAAATAAAATAAACAGTTAATTTGCGGAACCATATAAAAAATTCTGCAGACTGCTGCGTCAGAAAGTGAAGCAGAAATTCCGGAGAGCGATCAAGCTCCGCCGCAATCTGACGGTACCATGGAAGCCGGGAGCTCCATTGGTCAGAGATCACATCAAATGCGGAAAGGCATTGATAAAGATCGCTATAGGATTCTCTTTGGAAAGCTCGTGAAGCAGCAAGCTCTTCATCGGAAGCATTCTCGGCTTCTTGGCAAAGTGCAAATATTTTTTTTAAGTCTTCCATATAGGCATCCCAGCCGGAAAGGAAAAATCGGTCCGGATGCTGGATCAGATTGATTGCTTTATTGCGGAGTGCAAGGATTTCAATCAGGAGCTGCTGGTCTTCCGGTGTCAGAGGCTCCCCCTCTTCGTTGTTTTCCGTCCGGACATAGGAAACCGGGGTGGTATCGGAGAAAAAGATTCGACCCAGTTCCATACAGGAAAGACTCATATCAATCTGCTCATAATTTCCGATATCCATAAAATAACGAGGATATTCCGTGCAGGTCTGGCATAAGCTGGCTTCACCAAGGTTTTTATATATGTCACACAGATTCTGATGGTCAAGGAATGGACAGCGGCCTGCCGGATCCAATGGAAAATACCGGTCTTCACCGTCGATGGTAAGAGCTTTTCTCAGTCGATCGCCAAAGGGACCCTGTATGGATTGATAATATTCACAGGAATCGGGATCCACATCAACTTCCCATCCTGCGCAGCAGGTATCCGGGCATTTGCTGCCGATGCATTGAAAGGTTTCGTAGTAGTCCGGGAATTCGAGAATCATGACTTTTCCTCCAATAATGTAAAACGTTCTTCCGGTGACCAGGTGCAGGATGCAAAAAGGTTTCGAACAGCGGAACGGTACTCTTCTTTTGTTTGCGCTTTGCGGATTTCTTTCATTGCACGTTCGCCGCCTGAAAAGCCTTGAGACAGGTAACTCCAGAATTCTTTCATTTTAAAGAGAATATTGCGGACATCTCCATCCATTTCGGCATCATATGCATTATAAAGTGCAGCAGCATATTCTTTTAATTCATTCGTATTGGCACGAGGACCGCCGAGATATTCCCGGAGTAAGGCCGGGTTGCGTAGTAAGCCGCGGCCAAGCATAACTTCCGGAAGAGACGGTTCCTGTGCAAGAAGATATTCCAGATCGGCAACACTGTTGAGATCTCCGTTATAAGATACCGGGCTGCGCGATTCGGATTGCAGAGCATGGAAGGCATCCATGTTTACGGAATTTTTGTAGAAGTCGTGCTGAAGCCGTGGATGTACAATGATGTTTTTAAAGGAATAATGGTTAAAAACTGAAATCAGTCTGGGAAATTCTTCGGCAGACCGGATTCCGATCCGGGTTTTTATGGAAAGCGCAACATGAAGTTCTTTTTGGCGAATCATTTGAAAACAGGATTCAAAGAAATCATCCAGCTGATCGGGGTCTCGGAGCATACCGGAGCCTTTTCCTTTTGCCACAACTGTCCGGTAGGGACAGCCAAGATTCAGATTTACTTCCCGGTAGCCGCGTTTTGTCATTTCTTCAATGGCAAAGACGAACATTTCGGCATTGGAAGTGATGATCTGCGGAATGAGATCGATGGACGGATTATTGGATGGTTCTACATCTCTTCTTTCTCGCCCTGTAAAAACAAAAGATTCATTGGCGGAAAGAAACGGTGTGTAGTACCGATTCACTTCCGGGAAAAAAGTATGGAATGTATTGCGAAATGGATATCCGGTAATACCTTCCATTGGAGCAAAACTAAAAATGGGTTTATACATTTAATTCACCGTTGTTATAGATTTTATCGCGGGTAAAGCCTTCTCCATGGACTTCGCGTACATCGGACACGATCATAAAAGCATAAGGATCGAGCTCGTGTACGATATCTTTTAATATGGAAACTTCCCGTCTGGAAACAACACAGTATAGCATTTTCGTGTCCTGATGGGAATACATGCCTTCGGCGTGTACGCCGGTAACACCCCGGTCCATTTCAGTGATAATTCGATCGGCAATTTCGCAGGAATGCTCAGAAACGATAAAAGCGCACTTTGCAAAGTGCATACCATCAATAATGGAATCGGAGACTTTGCTGAAAACATAAATAGAGATAACCGCATAAAGGGCTTTTTCAACACCGAACATTCCGATGCCGAGAAATACTATGATCCAGTCCAGAATCTGCATGACTTGGGGAATGCTGTATTGGCGGAGTTTGGCCTGAATAATGGCTGCAGCAAGATCGGTACCGCCGGTTGTGGCCATGGCCACAAAAACGAAACCGGAACCGATGCCGGTCAGAATGCCGCCGAAGATAGACGATAAAAACAGGTTGTCTGTAGGAATTAAATTGTAGGTTGGAAGCAGCATAAGGACAATCGACATCAAAACCGTTGCAAAAAAAGTACGGCGAATGAATTTCCAGCCTTTTACATAATAGCCCATAATAAATAATGGGACATTGATCAA
>ONLM01000252.1 GCA_900318695.1 uncultured Eubacteriales bacterium
AAAATAACTTATAAAACACCCCATAATACAGAAAAGTTGTCGATAATACTATAGACAGCCTTTGTATTATGGGGTGCTTGTTATAGTGCATCCTTTGTTTCGCTTGCTTCCGGCAGAATTCCTGCAGATGTCGCAGTATAATGCAAGATCATATTTCTTATGCCTGTGCAATATAACGATTTTTTTAATTTTCATTTGTGAAATATCGTTAAAAAAATGTTAGGCATCCGGATAAAGTTCCTTGTAAGGGCCGCGAAGTTTCGGTATAATGTTGTAGTCTATGAATATTTTTTGGGAGGTAAGAACATGGGTGTTACCACATTTAAAGGTGGCGTCCATCCCTATGATGGTAAAGCCTTGACAATGGATCAGGCCATTGCAGAGCTTAAGCCACAGGGACTCATGGTATTCCCGTTATCTCAGCATATCGGTGCTCCAGCTCAGCCACTTGTGGCTAAGGGAGATCATGTCCTTATGGGACAGAAAATTGCTGAAGCCAGCGGGTTTATTTCTGTGCCTGTAATTTCTTCCGTATCCGGTACTGTAAAGAGTATCGAGAAGAAGTTAACAGCCGGCGGAGCCATGATTGACGCAATTGTAATTGAAAATGATCAGCAGTATGAAGCTATTGAAGGTTTTGGAACAGCAAGAGATTATACAAAGCTCTCCAGAGAAGAAATCGTTTCTATCGTAAAAGAAGCCGGTATCGTCGGTCTTGGCGGTGCAGGTTTCCCTACATATGTAAAGTTTTCTCCTAAGGAAATTGATAAGATCGATACCTTCATCGTAAACGGTGCTGAGTGTGAGCCATATCTGACATCCGATTACAGAGATATGATGGAGACTCCGGAAAAGATCATCGGCGGTCTCAAGGTCATTCTTTCCCTTTTCCCAAATGCGAAGGGCAAGATCTGTATTGAAGACAACAAGCCGGAAGCCATTAAGCTTCTTTCCGAGAAGCTTGGCAACGAGCCGAACATTGAAGTGCTTTCTCTTAAGACAAAGTATCCTCAGGGTGGTGAGCGCCAGCTGATCTATGCCGTAACCGGCCGTAAGATCAACAGTGCTATGCTTCCTGCCGATGCCGGTGTTGTTGTTGATAACATCGATACCGTTGTATCTGTATATGAAGCGGTTTGTGAATCCAAGCCACTGGTTCGCAAGATTGTTACCGTAACCGGTGATGCCATCGCAAAGCCAGGCAACTTCAAGGTACCTCTGGGTACGAACTATCAGGAGATCATCGATGCTGCCGGTGGATTCACAGAGGATCCTGAGAAGGTAATCTGCGGCGGTCCTATGATGGGTATTCCTCTTTTCCGCCTGGATGTTCCGGTTGCAAAAAATTCCAGCTCGATCCTTGCTTTAAAGCATGATCCGGTGTCTTCACTTCCTACCACAGCCTGCATCAATTGCGGTCGTTGTGTGGAAGCCTGTCCGGAAAATCTTGTACCGACCATGCTGATGAAGGCATCTCTCGCAAAGAATACAGACCGTTTTGCCGAGCTCTTCGGTCTTGAGTGTATTGAATGCGGATGCTGTTCTTATGTCTGCCCGGCTAAGCGCCCGCTGACACAGGCATTCAAAGAGATGAAGAGACGTACAAGAGCTGCACAAAAAGCAGCCGCAGCAAAGAAAGAGGTGAAGAAGTGAATAAGATGTTAAATCTTTCCTCAAATCCTCACATTCGTGATTCCGTAACCACTTCCGAAATCATGCGTGATGTAATTATCGCCATGATTCCTACAACCATTTACGGTATCATTCAGTGGGGTCTCAATGCAGCACTTGTCGTAATTTTTACAACCCTTTTTGCTGTGCTTGCAGAGTATGTATATGAAAAAGCACTGAAGCTTCCTATTACAATCGGCGATTTTTCTGCCGCTGTAACCGGTATGATTCTTGCATTAAACTGTCCGCCGGATATCCCTGTATGGATTCCTTGCGTAGGTTCTGTTTTTGCAATCATCGTTGTTAAGCAGCTCTACGGCGGACTTGGTAAGAACTGGATGAACCCGGCTCTTGCTGCTCGTTGTTTCCTGCTCATCTCATTTGCAGGAAAGATGACTGCTTGGACCACCGTTGGTCCGGATACCCTGGCCGGTGCAACACCGCTTGGATATCTTAAACTGAACCCTACCGAGACAGTAGACCTTGCTGCTTCCTTCTTCGGACGTATTCCGGGAACCATCGGTGAAGTTTCTAAGCTTTGCCTTCTGATCGGTGCACTTTACCTTGTTGTACGTAAAGTCATCAACATCAGAATCCCTTTGATTTACATCGCAACCGTTGCTGTATTTACTGCAATCTTTGGCGGAAGAGGATTCGATCTTTACTACCTTGCATGTGAAATCTGCAGCGGTGGTCTGATCTTCGGTGCATTCTTCATGGCTACAGACTATGTTACCTCTCCGGTAACAGCAAAGGGCCAGGTTGTATATGCTGTAATCCTTGGTCTTCTGACCGGTCTTTTCAGACTGTTCGGTGGAACCGCAGAGGGCGTTTCCTATGCAATTATTCTGACCAACATTCTGGTTCCTACAATTGCAAAGAAGACTGTCCCTAAGGCATTTGGAATGGAGGGTACAAAGTAATGAAAAAAGATTCATTCGTAAGAGACGCCCTTGTTCTCACAGCCATCACCTTAGTCTCCGGCTTGTTACTCGGCGGAGCTTACGGACTTACAAAAGATCGTATTGATTTCATTAAAAATGAGTCTACTTATAATTCCTATGCACAGGTTATGCCAGAGGCAAAGGAATATGACGATACAACCTACGCAGACGCACTGCAGACTGCTCTCGACGAAGGCAAGATTTCTGCAGATAACGGTGGTGCAACTCTGATTTCCATCGTTGCCGGCAAGGATGATTCCGGCAAGGAAGTAGGTTACATCGTAAAGGCAAAGTGTGCCGGATTTGGCGGCGACGATATCGTTGTTGTCGGTGTTACTTCCGATCTTAAGATCACAGGTATTTCCTTCCCGGAGACTCTGCCGGAGACTGCAGGTCTTGGTCAGAAGGCTACCGAGCCGGAATTCTACAGCCAGTTTGCCGGCAAGGGCACAAAGCTTTCTGTAAAGAAAGGCGGTGGGGCAGGAGAGTCTGAGATCGACGCGATTTCAGGCGCAACCATTACCTCAACGGCAGTTACCAATGCGGTTAACGCATCAACCGAGTTTGTTGAAAGCTATATCGTGAAGTAAGGAGGCCATTATAATGAATAAATATCTTGAAAGAATTTATAACGGCATCATCAAGGAAAACCCTACCTTCATCATCATGCTTGGTATGTGTCCGACTCTTGCAACAACCACCAGTGTTCTCAATGGTATCGGCATGGGTCTTTCCACAACAGCCGTTCTTATGTTTTCCAACATGCTGATTTCAGCATTGCGTAAAATCATTCCGGATCGTATGAGACTTCCGGGAGAGATCGTAGTCGTAGCATCACTGGTTACCATCGTTCAGCTTCTGATTCAGGCCTATGTTCCTTCCCTGTATGAAGCATTGGGTATCTACATTCCTCTGATCGTTGTTAACTGTATCATCCTTGGTCGTGCCGAAGCATATGCACTGTTCAATCCGCCACTTCTTTCTTTCTGTGACGGTCTTGGAATGGGTCTTGGCTTCACGGTAGCACTGACAATCCTTGGAGCAATCCGTGAGCTCATTGGTGCCGGCACCATTTTTGGCGTTCAGCTGATTCCAACGGGCTACAACATCAGCATTTTCGTTCTTGCACCTGGAGCTTTCCTTGTTCTTGCCGTTCTTACAGCAATCCAGAACAAGCTGAATCTTCCGTCTGCCACAAACGGCAATGGCGAGGCAGCTGAATTTGTAAATGGAAACGGACTGTTTGGTCCGGAGACCCAGGATAAAAATGAGGCTGTTCAGGCAGCCAAGAAGGAGGCCTGAAGATGATTGATCTTTTACTCATTGGCATTAAATACTCTCTGGTCAGCAACGTCGTTCTGAGCCAGTTTTTGGGAATCTGCGCTTTCCTTGGTGTATCAAAGAAGGTAGATTCTTCAAAGGGAATGGGTGCCGCCGTAATCTTCGTAATTGCGCTGGCATCTGTAGTAACACACGCGATTTATGTTACCTTACTCGCTGCTACAAGCCCTCTTTGTAAGGCACTGGGACTGAAGGATGGTCTTGATTATCTCAATACCATCGTATTCATCCTTGTCATTGCAGCCCTTGTACAGTTCGTTGAAATGTTCATGAAGAAAAATATGAAGGGTCTTTATGATGCCCTCGGTGTTTATCTTCCACTTATTACAACAAACTGTGCTGTACTCGGTGTTTCTCTGAACAGTGTAACATATGGTTACAATTTTGCAGAAACTCTGGTTTATGGCCTTGGTATTTCCATCGGTTTTGCTCTTGCCCTCATTCTTATGGCTACCATTCGTGAGAGCATCATTGCAGACAACGATAGCATTCCGAAGTCTTTCCAGGGATCTCCAATCGTTCTGATCACCGCATCCCTGATGGCAATTGCATTCTTTGGTTTCCAGGGAATGATTTAAGGAGGTAGTAGCATGATTTTAGTATTTGTCATTGTCGCTGCCATCCTTGTTGGTGCGACAGGTCTGATCCTTGGAATGTTCCTCGGTGTTGCTTCCGAGAAGTTCAAGGTAGAGGTAGATGAAAAGGAAGCGCTGGTACGTGCGGCACTTCCTGGAAATAACTGTGGTGGATGTGGATATCCTGGTTGCGATGGCTGTGCAAAGGCAATCGCTGCCGGTGAGGCACCGGTCAACCAGTGTCCTGTAGGCGGTGCGCCGGTTGCTGCAAAGATTGCAGAAATCATGGGTGCCAGCGCTGGTGATGACGGCGCCGATAAGAAGGTTGCATTTGTTCGTTGTCAGGGTTCTTGTGACAAGGCAAAGCAGGCTTATAAGTATACCGGCATTGCGGACTGTTCCGATCTTGCTGTTGTTCCAAATGCATCTGAAAAGGAATGTCCATATTCATGTTGCGGATATGGTTCTTGCGTAAAGGCTTGTAAGTTTGATGCCATCCACATCGTTAACGGCGTTGCTGTTGTTGATAAGGAGAAGTGTGTTGCCTGTGGCGCCTGCATTAAGGCTTGTCCTAAGCACATCATCGACTTCGTTCCATACAAGAAGAAGCACATCGTTGCATGCCAGAGCCATCTTAAAGGTAAAACCGTTAAGGATGCCTGCTCTATCGGCTGCATTGCCTGCGGTCTCTGCGAGAAGAATTGTCCATTTGATGCAATTCACGTCATAGATGATCTCGCTACCATGAACGAGAACTGTAAGGATTGCGGCATTTGTGCCCAGAAGTGTCCTACCGGTGCTATCACCGGCAAGCGCCCGGTTGCTCCTAAGGCTCCTGTAGAAAAGAAGCCGGCAGAAACCACTGCGACTGTAAAGGCAGAAGAAAAATAAGATTCCGGTATCAGCCGGATAGGATAGAAGAGAAGCGGAAATCCGCTTCTCTTTTTTTAGTTTTCCCGTATGATCCCTGTCCATATTATTAAGTCCTGCTGACAATCTATTTAAAACAGTTCATTCCTTCATAAAACTTTGTTATAATCCGTTAGTTGTCAATCCAGTTTTACACTGTGAACGATGCGTGATCCAATCATGCGTCCTCTCACAGAATATTCTATAGAATGAAATGAGGCATTTATGGCTTTAGAACCACGACATATTGAATCAGAAAGGCGCCGTCGCACGGCACCTTCCAGAAGCACGGAACGGCGGCAGGAGGAGCTCCGTTATCGCTCTCGTCGAGTGGAGGCATCCTTCGACGAGGATTTCGCCCCGCATAGCTCCGCTGCTTATCATGACATGCATTCCGACGAATTTTATCCCGCATCCTCCGCACGATCATCCGGCATACGGAATGACCGTCACTACCGACAGGATCCATCTTCATCCCAGCCAATGAACCGTCGGCCATCCCAACGGCCGCGCCGCAGAAAACGTGCCTGGTGGATTCCCCTTTGCTGCCTGCTTCTCATCAGCGGCATTGTCTTTGGCGTCTGGCGTATGGTTCATAAACAATTCGGGCCTAAATACTGGACGCTGGCCATTTTCGGTGTAGACTCCCGTAACGGTAATCTCGAGAAAGGCGCCTTGAGTGATGTCATTATGCTGGCATCCGTCAACAACCATACCGGTGATGTAAAAATCACCTCCGTATATCGTGATACATACCTTCGCATCAGCCCGGATGGCGATTACCACAAGCTGAATGAAGCCTATTTTAAAGGCGGACATGAACAGGCAGTTCAAGCACTGGAAGAGAACTTCGACCTGAAGATTGACGACTATGCCACCTTTAACTGGTCGGCTGTTGCAAAGGGCATTAATGGTCTTGGCGGTGTTGATCTTGATATCAGTGATAAAGAATTTGCATATATTAATGCTTTTATTACCGAAACGGTTGAATCTACCGGTTTGGGCTCGGTGCAGCTCAAGCACAGCGGAATGAATCATCTGGATGGTGTTCAGGCTGTCGCCTATGGCCGTCTGCGTCTCATGGATACCGATTTCAATCGTACAGCCAGACAGCGAAAAGTTCTGAGCCTTGCCATGGAGAAAGCAAAACAGAGTCCCAAAAAAACTCTTGCAAGTACCGCTCTTTACGTTCTTCCGGATATCTCCACCAGCATGGGGCCAAATGAGATTCTGGACATCGCCGGCAACATTAAAAATTATAACCTTGGCGAAGCGACCGGATTCCCGTTTGCCAGAACCACCAAAAAAATCGGTAAAATGGATTGTGTAATTCCGGGAACGCTGGAGTCTAATGTCATTCAGCTTCACACCTTCCTTTATGGCGAGGATGCTGCCGGATACACGCCGTCACAAACTGTGATTGAAATTTCCAATCATATTAAAAAGAAAACCGGTGTCACCAAGCCTCTCGACAATGCCCCGGAAGCCAAAATCGGCGGCGGAACCAATATCACCATTGCAGAAACCGCATCACCGCATAGCACAAAGCCAAAAACAGCCGTAATCAAACCGGCGGAGGCAGAAAAAGAAAGTATCGAGACAAAACCGGCAGAAGAGGAGACACACAAAGAGACAAAGGACGAAACAAAAGAAGAGACAAAAGAAACTCCAAAGGAAAGTGAAACATCTTCCCACAACGCGAAGGACACCCCAAAGGAAACCGCCGAGTATGGTCCTCTCGCTCCGAAGGAAAACGGACCTTCCGCCGGAAACGATTCTCCGGTTGTCAAACCGAATCTTCCGGAGACAAAAAGCGATAATTCTATAAATTCTCCGGACGCTCCGGAAAATAATGCCGCAGATCCCGATAACGACATGGGAGCCGGGCCGGTGGCGGGATAAAATATATCCGCTCCTCAACATCCATCCCAACGATGTTGATTTTCAGTTTCTGTGGCATAAATGAATTCTGTTTAATCTTTTAATTTATAATTGACAAATAATCTCATATTTTGTATTATTTATGAGTGCTGCCGGTATGGCGGAATTGGCAGACGCTCAGGACTTAAAATCCTGTGACCAGGAATGGTCGTGTCGGTTCGACCCCGACTACCGGCATGAAAGGATGAAACCTATCGTTTCATCCTTTTGTGCTATCTAAGCACCGAATACAAAATGGAGATGTACCCAAGAGGCCGAAGGGGGCGCACTCGAAATGCGCTAGGTCGGGTGACCGGCGCCAGGGTTCAAATCCCTGCATCTCCGTTATATCGCTCATGACATTAATATCATGAGAAGGCATTATGCCAAAGAAAAGGAGATCCCCACGGATCTCCTTTTTCTTTATCCCCTGTCAAAAGCATCGGTAAAACATACCGATATCATTCCGTTAAAAATCAACAGAAAGAGAGGAAAATGTGGAATATCGTATCTATCACAACCGTATCGCATTAATCGATGATGACGGTCTGGCCTTGGCAGAAATTGATTTTCCCAAATACGAAGCAGCCGCCGACACGGTTGAAATCACCCATACCTTTGTGGATGAATCACTCCGCGGCCAAGGTGTAGCCGGGAAACTAATGGAACGTCTCATAACCCATCTCCGCAAAAACCATCTTCAGGCCTACCCGCGGTGTAGCTATGCTGTGCAGTGGTTTAAACACCACCCGGAAGTCACCGATCTTCTGTGTCCGGAATACGCTTCGGAATACCCGGAATCTTTCGAAACCAACCAGCCTCAGCCGGCATCAGCCGTTCCTTTAAAACCTTCCGAGCCAATACAGGCCGCATCGTATCACAGCCTCAAAACATCCCCCTACATAGAAGAGGAGGAAATCGAAGAATATGAAGAAAATCCACGGCCGATTCGTCGTGGCATCCACGCCCCCGGACTGGGTTTCCTGTCACATGGTCTCCAGTTTTTAACAGCAGGTGCCTTTCTCCTGATTTTCCTCTTGATTGCCGTTCCTGCCTTTCGGTATCTTGAGGCCTTCGGTTCTCTTGAAACCATGATCCGCGACCAAAATCTTGCAGAAATGAGCTATATCGGCAGCCTTTCGCTTATTGGTCTTTTGCTCATTATCTGGACCATATGGAGCCTGACGCACCATACTTATACTGCAAAGGATCAGCTCTACTCCGCCGATACCGGCCGTGGATTAACCGCTTCGATAATCCTGATCATACTTCTGTTTCTCAGTACCATGATCACAAGAGCCACATCGGAGCTAACCTTAGAAGGGATACTTGCCGGCCTTCGCGGAACTTTTTTCATTCTATCCATTTCGGCAGATACCACTTTGAAAATTTCCATTGCCACTTTTATTTTCTGCCTCATTCGTAAAATCATAGGAGCATAACGTGAAACATCATTTTAAATCCATTCTGGCCTTAGGCCTTTCAATCACCCTGCTGAGCGCTTCCCTGACAGGATGCAGTAAACCACAACGTTATTCCGGTCAGTTCATGGACGTTTTTGACACCGTATCCATGACCATAGGATTCGAAAAATCCGAAGAAAAATTCCAAAAGCTGCAGGACGCCGCGCATCAGAGCCTGCTTACAAATCATCGCCTGTTTGACATCTACGATGATTTCTCCGGCATCAATAATTTAAAAACCATCAATGACAACGCCGGCAAACAGCCGGTAAAGGTGGATCCCGCCATCATTGATCTGCTCAAATTCGGTAAAGAAGTCTATACTCTGACAGACGGAAGGGTAAACATTGCCTATGGCGCCGTACTTCGCCTGTGGCACGAAAAGCGTGAAGCCGGTATTGCCGATCCTTCACACGCAGAACTTCCTGACATGAATGCTTTAAAGGAAGCCGCCAAGCATACCAGTATTGACGACATCGTTATCGACGAGACAAATTCCACGGTATTTTTAAAGGATCCGGAAATGAGTCTCGACGTCGGTGGTATCGCCAAAGGTTATTCCGTTGAGGCTGCCGGGCAGGCGGTTGAAAAGCTTGGAACCGACAGCGGATTCCTTCTTAATATCGGCGGCAATGTAAAAGCCATCAAAAAGAAGGCTGATGGAAGCAAATGGGTCGTACCGGTCGAGGATCCCGCCTATAAGGATACCAACAGCGGAACACCTTATGCCGAAACCACCTATCTTGACGGTATGTCCCTGGTAACTTCCGGAGACTACGAGCGCTATTATGTAGTAGACGGAAAACGATACCATCACATTATTGATCCCACAACTCTTATGCCGGCACAATATCACCGCAGTGTCACAATTCTGATGAAAGATTCCGGTCTGGCAGATGCCCTGTCTACCGCACTCTTTAATATGTCAACAGAAGACGGAAAAGCATTAATTGAAAAAATCAATAATGGCCAATCCAATTTCCAAAATACACCGCATTTAAGTGATACCCCGATCGAAGCCATGTGGATCGAAGCAGACGGAACAAAGATTACAACACCGGGTTTTACCAAATATCTCAAAGCCTGATTTCCGGTTCCCATCCCGTACTGTAACAACAGAAAAATCCACGCTGTTTCCCGGCAATCCGGAGCCTTTTCCGGGGCCGGGAAAATTTTTTGAAAAAAATTCAAATTTGTCGTTGACAAAGATACCCTGTTCCTGTATTATTAACGAGTCGCTTGAAGAGAGCGGCAAACAAAAAACAAATAGCGCTGTCGCCAAGTGGTAAGGCAACGGATTCTGATTCCGTCATCCCTAGGTTCGAATCCTAGTAGCGCTGCTAAATCTCAAGAGTTTTGCTCTTGAGATTTTTTTTGCAAAAAATTAAACTATTCCTATCTGCGCAAATATCCATAATGTTTTTTCGTACATCCCCGCCGCAGACAGAAAGCAGAAAAAAGCCAAAAAGGAAATCCGACATGACAGAACTGGAATCATTAAAAATAGAAGTATCCCAATTGCTTCAGGATATGGAATATCATCATATGGTAGATTCTGAAGAGCAGTTTGATACCTGGTGGCGGGCAGAAGGACGCGAGCAGAAATATTTTGCGCTCCGCGAAAGGCTGGATCGTATGGAAGCCATGCAAAATATTCCAGAATCCAGCTGGTTCTTCAATAAATCATAAATGTCCTAAACGCCCCTGCAGCGTTTTCCAGGTTTTGCAGAATTGCCGTAGAATTGATTTCAAAATCACGACATGCGTCTGAATTTCGTAATAAATAGACCGATTTAAATCATTGCATT
>ONLM01000250.1 GCA_900318695.1 uncultured Eubacteriales bacterium
CAAGAACTACATCGATGTCAAGCTTGCCCCAAGGAAGGTTGTGTGCATCTGCTTCCTTGTAGATCTCGATCTCGTGGCCATCTACAATGATGGAATGATCTGTGTTAGAAACCTTATCTGCAAGAGCATATCTGCCCTGTGAAGAATCATACTTAAGAAGATAAGCAAGCATGTCTGGGCTTGTAAGATCGTTGATTGCAACGATATCAAAACCCTCTGCCTGGAACATCTGTCTGAAAGCAAGACGACCAATACGACCGAATCCATTAATAGCAACTCTAACTGCCATGATTTGTATCCTCCTGATAATTGAAAAAATAATGGTTATTTAAAATTCCTTTTCGGAATTCGTTTTCCATCGGACGTTTGTAATTGTATTCCATCGATTGTCTTTTTGCAAGTGCAAACGGGCATTTTTGTGAAATTTTTCACATCTTTGTGAAAAAAACAGTTTCCCTGTCAAACTAATAACACAAAGAACGCTCTGCATAGACTGATTCCTTGACATCACAACATCGATTGTACGTATTCAGCAATATTTTCCGCATGGTCGGAGATTCTCTCAAGATATCCCAGTACATCCAGGAAAACAACGCCGCTGGTTGCCTTGCATTCGCCACGACTGAGACGGCGCATGTGATTTTCCCGCATCGCACGTTCCATGACATCCACCTGATCCTCGCTCTTTGTTGTATCGATCACCTCATCCAGACTGTTATCTTCAAAGGCGTTGATTGCATAGCTGAAGCTTTCCTGTGCCTTCTGACTGATCTTATCCAGATCGGCCAGTCCCAATGCAGAAAACTGAATATCATGTTCCTTTGCATAACGCGCCTTGTCAGCAATGTTTTCGGCATGATCACCCGCACGTTCGATATCCGTAAGCGTATTCAGCATTCGGGTCACCTCAAACTTCTGAGCCTCACTCAAAGAAAGATTATCAATCTTGATCAGATAATCCGTCAGAAGTCCGGTCATATGGTCAATGAGTTTTTCCCGTTCTATAACCTTCGCGATCCGTTTGTCTTCCGGTGCTTTCAGGCAGTCGCAGGCTTCTGCAATATTAACCGATACGATCCGTCCCAGATTCACAACCTCCGACCGGGTAGCCGCAAGTGCGATTGCCGGAGATTCCAGAATACGCTCATCCAGATGACGGCGCATACGCTGTTCTTCCTTGCTCGCCCGCTGCTCCATCGTCTCTTCCTCGTCGCCGGGCTTTACAACGGCCTCCTTCACAAGAGCACCGCTCAGCTTCACAATCAGATCACCGAACGGATACAGTACCAGCGTACAGCTCACGTTAAAGATCGTATGAAACAGGGAAATTTCCACCGGTGAAAGATTTCCATGAAAGAAATCCGGTGCAAAGAAGCTCGCGCCAAAGATCAGAGCGCCAAATAAGACCGCTCCGGAAACATTAAAAAGAAGATGGATCACAGCAGCACGCTTTGCCGTCCGTGTTGTACCTGCCGACGAAATCATAGCTGTAATACAGGTTCCGATATTCTGTCCCAGCGTAATATAAAAACCGGATGCTCGCGGTACGGCACCGGCCAGGGCCAGTGTCTGCAATATGGATACCGAAGCAGCGGAAGACTGGATGATACCGGTCACAATCGCACCGGCCAGAATACCGAGAACCGGGTTCTTTCCCATAATCAAAAAGGCCTGGGAAAAGACCGGAGAATCCGCATACGGTGCGACGGCACTGGACATAAACTGCAGACCGATGAAAATAAAACCGACACCGATCAGAAAATTGCCGAGCAGGTCATTGGCACTGTTTTTTCCGAACATAATACGGAATGCACCGATTCCCACAAGAAGAGGTGCAAAGAAGTCCGGCTTCAATACAGCAAGCATATCGCCTGAAACTTGCGTCAGGGATACCATCCACGCCGTAATGGTCGTTCCGATATTCGCACCCATGATAATGCCCACGACCTGTGACAGATCCATAAGTCCGGCATTGACAAAGCCGACAACCATAACCGTGGTTGCAGAGGACGACTGAATCAGTGCCGTAATTCCGGCACCAAGAAGTACCCCCATAAAGCGGTTGCTCGTCACAATACTGATAAATTTAGACATACGAGAACCGGCGGCTTTCTGCATACCGTCGCTCATTACCGTCATACCGTAAAGAAACATTCCCAGCCCTCCGAACAGTGCGAAGATACTGGCCAACATCGTTATTGTCATATTAACCTCTACTATTTTCTTTTTTTCCGCTTTCTCGAGCATAACATGAGTGAATACCCCCACACAAGCCACAAATATGCATAATTTGGGCAGAAAAAAACGATGAAGCGCTCTGCTTCACCGTCTTTTAAATAAAATTTTTATTTTATTTGAATCCGTAATATTTATCCACGCCCAGTGCAAGTCCACCGGCCAGCTTATCCACATTGGCCTCACTGTGATCTGTTGCCTTATCACCAAGCTCGATGTCAACGGACGGCACGGTAGAATAGGCGGTCTGTGTCAAATCGATATCCATATTACCGGAGGAATAGATCTTTGTACCGTTTTCCTTTAAACCGGCAATCAGACTCTGTCCCAGTTTTTCATGTTTCTGCCAGTAGGCAGATACCGGCTCCATGGTCTTAAGCCCATCCGGAACGGATATAAAGAACGCGCCCTTATCTTTATTGGTAGAATCAAAATGAATCGCAATATGACAATCCGCTTTATTGTTTGCAATAACCGTACGGGCAATGTTATCCAGCTGTACATCCGCACCGTCACGGATCATAAGAACATCATATCCTTCGGCAAGAAGCTTCTGTCCCAGAGCCTTCGCTACTTCCAGTGTCACCTTGGCTTCCGAAGTACCGTCCGCAAACTGCATGCCACCGGAGACAGCCGTTGCGGTGGTTGCTCCCGCTGCCGTAGAACCTCCTGTCAGTTTTTTGGAACCATCCGGATGACAAAGGGTTTTTACGGAACTTCCGCCCTTAGTGCCATGTCCCGCATTCACTGCGACGGTAATTCCTTTTTTATTTGCTGCATCACTGGTAAATAAAATTGCCTTTCCGGTATTGATTTTTGAATTTGCCGCATACTTCCAGTCGAGATTCAAACCAATCTCCGTGCCGGCGAATGCGGACATGCTCATCAATACCGATAATACCAAAGCAGACACAAAAACCCTAAACTTCCTCATCAAAATGCTCTCTTTCCTAACCATACGAGGGGCAAGCCCCTCAAAACCCATATCTCTTTATCTACGAAAAGTCTAATCAAAATCAAAGACGCATGCAATTGACAATCAATTACATGCGTCTTAAGTATTTCTTACGCGGTTCCGAGCAGCATGCGGACAGCAAACCAAAGAAGAACGATAATGCCGAGTACAATACGATACCAACCGAAAATCCGGAAATCATGACGACGGATATACTGCATCAGGAAGTTGATGCAATACAGACTCACAACATACGCTATGACCATACCCATAATAAGGTACACCCACTGCACCGCATTAAATGCGAAGCCCGCTTTGATCAGTTTTAAAAGACTCGCGCCAAACATGACCGGTACGGAAAGAAAGAAAGAAAATTCCGTGGCCGGTGTCCGCGACACACCCATAAGCATAGCCCCCAGAATGGTTGAGCCGGAACGGGAAGTACCCGGAATCAGCGCAAGACACTGGAAGCATCCGATCAAAAATGCCGTCTTAAAATCCAGTTCACCGGTTCTCAGAATCCGGAACGAAGACACTTCATTTCGTCTTTCAATCCACAGAAAGGCCACACCATAGCCAATAAGCGTAAGCGCCACAACAAAACCATTATAGAGATATTTATCCAGAAAATCGTCCAGCAGCAGTCCCAATACAGCGGCCGGAAGACAGGCCACAATGATTTTGACCCAAAGAACAAATTTGTCCGGTACGATGCCAATGCCACCACGCTCCGTACGGGCAAACGGCCAGAGCTTCTGAAAAAAAGTCGTTACAACGGCCAGAATCGCGCCCAGCTGAATTACAACTTCAAATACAGAATAATAGCTGTCCGGCTGACGAAGCCGGATAATTTCATTGACAAGAATCATATGGCCCGTAGAAGAAACCGGAAGCCATTCTGTGAAGCCTTCCACGATACCAAGCACAACTACTTTCAGAATTTCCACAATATTCATGTTCTAAAAAAACTCCTTTATGTTCATCTTCAAATACCGGCGCCGGATTTTTTAAGCACCGCACCCCGGTCAGGACCGCACGTTTTCAATCTGCCAGTCGATTGGAGACAGCCCATGCGCCTCCAGAAATGCATTGGTTTTGGAAAACGGACGGGATCCGAAGAAACCGCGATATGCACTCAGCGGACTCGGATGCGCGGATTTCAGAATAAGATGCTTTGGATTCGTAAGCATACTTTCCTTCATCTGCGCCGGACGGCCCCACAGAATAAATACGATCGGCCGGTCAATCTCATTCAGTACACGAATGGCGGCATCCGTAAACTCTTCCCAGCCGATTCCTTTATGACTGTTGGCCTGATGTGCCCGCACGGTCAGAACCGTGTTCAGCATCAGAACCCCCTGTTCTGCCCATTTCTTCAAATAGCCGTTATCCGGAATATAACATCCCAGATCTTCATGCAGCTCTTTATAAATATTCACTAGAGACGGCGGTATCTCGACCTCCGGCTTGACAGAAAAGCAAAGGCCGTGCGCCTGTCCCGGCTCATGATACGGATCCTGTCCCAAAATCACGACCTTCACCTTGCTGAGCGGTGTAAATTCAAACGCATTAAAAATATCCTCCGCTGCCGGATAGATGGTTTTCGTCTGATATTCTTTCAGTACCGTATCATAAAGCGTCTTGTAATACGGCTTGCGGAACTCTGGAGTCAGCGGTTCTTTCCAGTCATTTGTAATCATTCATTCCTCCATCGTAATGGCTGTGCGCACGGTTGCGCGCCATCGATACATTTTTGTAAATATCATATAGTAAAGAGCCGGTATGCCCCTCTGCCGGGTATTCCTCCCGTTTTATATCGATATAGTATTTGCTGTAGGCATTGATAATGGTCGTGCCGCTGGGATGATCCAGGCTGCGAACGAAGCCATTGCCATAGCATGCATGAATATGGCCGTGTACCATATACTTCGGATGATACCGGTCCATTAATTTATTGAAACAGGCAAAGCCCTGATGCGGCAGATCCTGCATATCGCCATATCCCTTCGCCGGGGCATGGGTCACAAGAATGTCGAAGCCGTTTTTCAGAATGATATCCCGGTGTACATGATTGATACGCCGTTCCATCTCTTCTTCGGTATACATATATTTCCCGTCTTTATACCGCATAGAGCCGCCCAGTCCCAGAATCCGCAGGCCATGAAAATCATAAACGCGATCATCAATACAATCGCAGCCGAGCGGCGGCTTCCGGTCATACCCTTCATCATGATTCCCGTGTACATACAGTACCGGGGCATGTCCCATGGTAACCAGAAACTCAAGATAATGCGGATTCAGGTCACCGCTTGAAATGATGAGGTCCACATCCTTCAGTTTGGTGGAATCGTAGTAGTCGTATAATGCCTTATCCTCTTCGTCTGCAATCAGTAAAATCTTCATGTCTATACTCCAAGCTATACTCTATGGGGTCTCCTGCGGAGGAAGACCCAAAATGACGTGCATCAGAAATCCGTAATCAGTCCGGACATCCGGATCAGATCCTGCGCAGTCCGGTTAAACGCCCGAACCGGCGGAATCTCACCGATTACATTATCATTCAGCCACCGCATTCCAACAATTTCCTCGTTGGAAAGCCGTCCGGAATCCGGTCCTTTGATCATACCTGTCTGACACCGGAGTTCTCCGTCAAACGGATTGATACGGCCGCTGACCACTCCGTTCCGTAGCATACCCATCATTTTTCGGGATGGATAATTCAGCTGACCGGACATGATCACATCGATCACCCCGGACGACATACCAAACCAGAAATTCAATGCCTCATGACTATGACTGATTCTGGATGTAGCCGTATCAAACGAACCGTCAAAAACCGAACGGATGATGATTTCATAGAACTTTCCCCAATCAAAAACCGGGGTTGCCACATTGCTGAGCACATCCCCATCCAGCACTATATAAACACCGAACTCTCGTGAAATCTTATTTGGTGCCGTCAGTTCCGGTCCGGAGATGGTTACGATATTCTCATCCCGCAGCTCCTTTCTCCAGTCCCGTCCTTCCAGCGCCGACCATTTCAAATGCACACGGACATACGGATTGATCAGCGAAGCGCCGATGGCAAAAGCATTGACATTTGCAAGCGTGCCATACTGCGGACAGAGCTCTACATACCCCAGATCATTGCCTTCCGTTACGGAAGCGGCAAGTGCCCCCATCAGGAATTTGGCCTCATACATACGGCCATAATACGTCCGGATCGAATTATAGCTTGTATTGACCGAACAATTCATAATCCGGAGATTCGGATAACGGATCGCCGCTTTCACCGACGCCTCTACCATGCTTCCGCTGGTGGTAAAAACAAGCTCACAGCCATCCTTCACAGCTTGATCGATTGCCATTCCGGTTGCCGTATCATCGATACAGTTTTCAAATTTTTCCGTAATCACTCGATCCGGGAAGACACTGTCAATGTAATTCCGTCCCAATTCATGACCATAGGCCCAGCTGGAAGATTCCATATTTTTCTCATACAGGAAGGCCACCTTAAGCGGACGGTCGGTATACGGAGGATCCTGTGTCTTGAAAATTTCCAGGAAACCGGTCGATTTCTTCAGTACATCCGGATTTTCCACAAGCTGAACATCTCTGTCTATATTCAGATACTCATTCCAACTCTTCTGCAGGTTTTCTTCAATAACCGCATTGGAAACTTCCAAAAGATTTTTCTGACCGTAAATGTTGAGATACACCAGAAATGCATCACCATCCGTCATTCCCAGCCTTTCACCGCCTTTCTTATGAAAAGCTTCGGAGAACCGGTCAAAGGCGGCCTTCACATCCCGACGTTCATCCTGCGTCCAGGGTTTCGTATAGGAAAGATGCAATGCTTCACAGAGCTTCCGATACTTTCCCTCTTCGGAAAAATTGATACCATACAGTGCAGAAACTTTAAAAAAGTCCACAAACTCAAAATATATGTTATTCTCCCTCGTTCCGGTCCGGGTAGGAACCAGGCGGATCACCTTTGCGAGAATAGACACTGCTCCGTTATACTTGCTTACAGAAACCCGCTTGTTTCCCTCCTGAACATAAAACCGGCCCATATATTCATAGGCCAGAATCGGATCACGGATTCCTTCCCGCACTGCAGAATCATAGAGACTGCTCCATTTTCCGGCAAACTCGGAACGCGGATTCAGTATCGGCATGAAATTCCGGGCAAAAGAACGCTGTCGTCCCGCCGTTTTGGTTCCGGCAATCGATGCGATCGGAATCTCCATGACGCCGAGATTTGTCTCCGTAGAAAAGGCTTCCGAACCGACCAGGTCATCCAATGCCATAAGATATGGATATTGTCCAGATATAACAGCCCGGCGATAGTCTCCGTCTCCGGAACGTTTCGCAGAAATATAATCATCGATCATGCAGTTACCCTCTTACTTTCAATAATCGCCAAAAAGCCTGGCCTCGTATCGAGGTCAGACTTCTTCCGATTTCCGCAAGACTCAGCGAAAATCACTTTGGTCCATTTGTTACGCCTTCCTGAAGCGTTGGCATACTGCTGTAATTATAATTTACCGTAGCATTGGCCGATGAAGACGAAGCGGATGCGCCCGGCGCCACACTGCCGGCATTTACCGCATTGCTGTTCGGTGTCTCTGCCTGTGTGCTGGTCGGACCGGCATTATCGCTGCCGGAAGTTCCGTTAAACGGCTTGATGGCAACCTCGGCATTTCCCTCTCCGGCCGGGCTGGAAGAAACGGTATCATTACCGCTTTGTCCCAGACTCTGCGTTGTTGCGGCGCCTACGTTGCTCACATTCTGGCATGCGCCGTTCGATGCGAAACTATACTGTACGCCGTTGATCGTTACCGTCTTGCCGGCAATCATCTTGCCGTTGTCAAGATAATAGTAGGTGCCGTTGTCATTGAGCCAGCCGCTCTGCATCTTACCGTTTGCGCTGAAATAATACCAGGTATTGTCAATCTTCTTCCAGCCGGTAGACATCTTGCCGTTTGCGGTATCCATATAATACCGGTTTCCGGCTGTATCGGTCTTCCAACCGGTCTGCATTACGCCCTTGGTGTTGATGTAATAATAGCTGCCGTCCTGCTGATACCAGCCGGTCTGCATCGTTCCATCCGAACCGAAGCGGTACCAGTTGCCGTTGATCTTTGCCCAGGTATCCATGATCAGCGTGCCGTCACCCGGCTGGAAATAATACCACTTGTCATTGATCTCACGCCAGCTGGTTGCCATGCTGCCGTCTTCCTTTAAGTAATACCACTTGGTCTGATTGTTCTCGGTAAGCTTCAGCCAACCGGTCTGCATTACGCCATCACTCTTTAAGTAGAACCACTTATTGTTAATCTGACGCCAGCCGGTTGCCATAAGACCGTTCTCACGGAAATAATGCCAGTTGCCGTTGATCTTTGCCCAGCCGGTCACCATATAGGAATCTTTGCCAATGTAATAGTAACCGGAGGATGTATGGATCCACTTAGACGTAATTTTTTTATTCGTAGAATCATCCACATAATAATACTTACCGTTACTCTGTCCCCAACCGGCAAATGCAGCCGGTGCAATTACGGTCGTACTCATCAGGACACTCAGTCCAATCACGCTAAGCTTTTTACCGAATTTCATGTAAGCCCTCCACTCATTAAAAAACGAGACCTCTCGTAAATTAATTCCATGATAACACGCTCACATGCGTATGTCGCTATAATTTCCCTTTAAATTTTATTCATTTTTCGTAAGATTTGATAGGAATTTTTAAAATATCGGTACATCTTCAACGTGTAATCGCCGAAATTTTCGCCAAAAATAATCTTATAGGCACACCAGAGAGACCACAAAAGGCCGCCCACACCCATATAGGCTGTAACCAACGCAAACGTATCGTCCCCGCTGAGACCGGCCATCGCGATACCGCCATCCTCGCCGCGATACGCCTCGATCGTGGCCTTTACCTCATCCTGATTCATATAACTGTAGATCGCCGCCATGGCAATATCGGCGAGAGGATCGGACATGCCGCAGTATTCCCAGTCAATCATGCGAAGACCTTCCTGCGTAAACAGGAAATTATCCTTTACACAATCGATATGGGCAATGGTCCTTGGCCGGTTCTGCTTTTCAAGCCAGTCAAACACTTCCATGGCCTGCATACGGATGGTCGGATAATCTTCAAACGGGATTTCTCCATGTGCATCACGAATGTACTGCTCATACCGAAGCAGCTGATCCTTAAAATCGAAGACATGATCCAGCCGGATTCCGGAATTATGCAGTTTCTTCAGCATCGTCATGCAGGCTTTCAACTCCTCCGGGCGGCGGTAGTCCGCATTACGGGCATTCTCATAATACCGGGAGATTTTATATCCGTTTGCGGAATTGAAATAAACCAGTTCTTCTGTGATCCCCAGTGGGACAACTGCCTTATAAACATCCCCTTCCTGCTTCCGGTTAATGAGTTTTTCTGTTCCCGGTCCCGGAATGCGGCAGATAAATGACTTTCCGCGATACTCTTCCGGTGCATTGCTGTCATCCTCCACCCGGAAAAGCCAGGATTTATTTGTCATACCGGCCTTCAGGCAGCGAATCTCAACAATGTCAGACTCCGGAATCTTAAATACGTCTGCCACAAGCTGCATTGCCCGGGAGCCCGAATGATTCACATATTTTTCGTCAAATGTCCGCAGCTCTTCCAGATTCTCGAACTCGTAAACTTCTCCCTCCGGCTGACGGTTAATATACATTTCCGGAAGATTACGCAGATTACGGATCAACACGTCCTCCCAATAATACTGTTCCGTACCCGGCAGCTTGTAATAGGTCTCAATATACCGCAGGAAAACATCGCTGAACTGCTTTGTGAAAAAGACCGGCCCATACATACACCAGGCATTTTCACCGCCTACTTTGACCTCCTTGATCACCCCGTTTTTACCGGTTGTCATAGCCCATTCTGCGGTTTCTCCCTTCATATAGGTCGCCGCGTACCAAGGCACGGCCTCGAAACTATGATACATGTTCTCCCGCATCCAGTTATCGGACGACAGAATATAGCAATTCTTTCCTCTTAAAAAATCACGCGCATGATACATGGTAGCAAGGGTATTCTTACAGCTGTATTCCGGATTATAAATAAGATCCACCTGATATTTATCAATCAGATAATCAAATTTTTCCTTGAGATAGCCTACCATAATAGTGATATTGGTAATTCCCACCGCATGAAGCTGGCGAATCTGACGCTCTATCATACGCTCGCCGTATACTTCCAGAAGGCCCTTCGGCATTTCATAGGTCAGTGGAACAAAACGGGAGCCAAAACCGGAGGCAAGGATCAGTGCCGCATCTACCCGATGCTCCTGCAGCATCTGCTCTCCCGCTTCTGTAATCCGGTAACCCACATTACGTCCGCGGCCTTCATCCCGGGCATCTTTCTCTAACAAGCCCAGATCCGCTGTCTCCTGGATCAAACGATTCGTTTTTCCTAACGATACATCAAGTGCACTTGCAATATCCCGCTGCGTTGCATCCGGGTTTTCCTTTAATGTACGCAAAATCACAACTGATTCGTTCATGTCTGCTCCTTTTATGTTCAAATTTTATTCTTTTCAAATAATTGTGAACATAATAGCACTTCTATTTCTCCATTGCAAGCATTGGACAGAAAAGAATGAAAAAGAAAAAACGGCCGCATCCCTTTTTACAGGATACGGTCGTCCATGATTCTTCTCCTGCCGGTCAAGGCAAAAGAATTATTATATAAATATACTCTTTACGGCTCGGAAACCTCAAAGATCAGATCACCGTAACTTGGATACGGCCAAAGATCCTTGTCCACGATGCACTCCAGAGAATCCACCGCCTCCCGAAGCTTTTTCATATCCTCCACGACCACATCATGGTATGCATGTGCTCGCTCTTCGGCGCTCCTGATCTTAATCGAGTCTTCCACATCACGTAAAAGCTTGATCTTTGCGGCTTCCATGGCCGACAAAAGTCTGGAAGACTGAATCAGAAGATCCTTCTGTACAGAAGTATCCGCTTCGGCACAGGCCTCCGTAACCTTATTGATAGAATCCGCAAGGCGGGTATTGTAACGAATTACGGCCGGGATCAACTGCTTTCCGGCAATGTTGATCATTGCACGTGCTTCGATATTGATTACCTTGGCATATTGCTCATATTCTACTTCCTTACGGCTTTCCAGTTCCGTACGATTATAGATTCCGAACTCCTCAAACAGCTTCACTGCCTTATCGGTAGTCAATGCCGGAATCGCATCCACCATGCTCTTTAAGTTCGGAAGACCGCGGCGCTCCGCTTCCTTCACCCACTCTTCGGAGTAGCCATTGCCGTTAAAGATAATGCGCTCATGCTCCGACAGCAGTGTCTTGATATAGTCATGGCAGGCTTCACTGAAGTTCTCCGCCTTTTCCAGTACATCGGCAGCCTTCTTGAACTGCTCTGCCACAATGGTATCCAGAATGGTATTGGCATTGGCAATGCTTGCACTGGAACCGACCATACGGAACTCGAATTTGTTACCGGTGAAAGCAAACGGAGACGTACGGTTACGATCGGTTACATCCGCATAGGTATCCGGCATGGTTACAACACCGGTGCGAAGATTCTTTCCCTGCTTGGATTTCGTTGCATAACCGGTTCCGACCAGCTGCTCGACCACATCCTGAAGCTGCGTACCAAGGAAGCAGGAAATGATGGCTGGAGGTGCTTCATCTGCGCCAAGACGATGATCGTTTCCGACGTCAGCGGCACTGAGACGCAGCAGATCCGCATGTGTATCTACGGCAGCAAGAATACAGCTCAGAATCAGCAGGAACTGAATATTGTCGTGCGGCGTATCCCCCGGATTCATCAGGTTAATGCCGTCGTCGGTGGTCAAAGACCAGTTATTATGTTTTCCGGAACCATTGATGCCTTCAAACGGCTTCTCATGAAGCAGGCACTCCAGACCGTGACGATGTGCCGCTTTCTTTAGCGTTTCCATCACCAGCTGATTGTGATCCACCGCAAGGTTTGCTTCATCATAGACCGGTGCCAGCTCATGCTGCGCCGGCGCTGCTTCATTATGTTCGGTTTTGGCCGTAACGCCAAGCTTCCAAAGCTCAATGTCCACATCTCGCATGAAATCCTGAATGCGGCTGCGGATAACACCGAAATAATGGTCATCCAGTTCCTGTCCCTTGGCCGGCATAACACCAAACAAGGTACGACCGGTATAGATCAGATCTTTACGCTTTAAGTATTTTTCCCGATCGATCAGAAAATACTCCTGCTCTGCGCCTACCGATGGCTTAACCGACTTGGATGTGGTATTTCCAAACAAACGCAGAATACGCAGAGCCTGTTCATTAATGGCTTGCATGGAACGAAGAAGCGGTGTCTTGGTATCCAGTGCCTCGCCCGTATACGAACAGAACGAAGTCGGAATACAAAGGGTTACCGTATCCCCCTCATGGCGAAGAAATGCCGGACTGGTGCAATCCCAGATCGTATATCCTCTGGCCTCAAAGGTTGCACGAAGACCACCGGACGGGAACGACGAGGCATCTGCCTCACTCCGTACAAGTTCCTTACCGGAAAATTCTTCCAGAACCTGTCCATCCCGATCCGCAGCAGAAATAAATGCATCGTGTTTTTCTGCCGTGATACCGGTCAATGGTTGAAACCAGTGGGTGTAGTGGGTCGCTCCGTTTGCAATTGCCCACTCTTTCATTGCCTGTGCAACAGAGTCCGCAATTGTCGGATCGAGTTCATAGCCTTCGGTAATCGTCTTTTTCAGCTTTTTGTAAACAGCCTTTGGCAGACGGTCCCGCATGACTTTGTCATTGAATACATTTTTGCCAAAAATTTCAGCAACATTCAGGACTTCACTCATGAAGTACGCTCCTCCCTAAAAGGTACAACAGTGCCATCAAAAGCGTAAAATTACACGCTTTTTAAATTCTAAACATTTAAGGAAATCGTAGCAAGACATTTTTTAAGTTTTGTACGCATGCACAAAAAGCAAAGTGATTCAGCACTTTACTTTGAAAATACCGAAAAGCACAGACCGCCTTGACAAAACCGCACGGTACAGTCAGAAACGGTCAAAAAAATAGAGGCCAGACTTTCGTCTGGTCTCTGAAATATACATTTTAAGCCTTGTTTGCAGAACCGAATACTGCAATCTTAGCCTTACACTCATCAATAATTGCCTGTGCACCAGGTGCAAGAAGCTTACGAGGATCATAGCCCTTACCCTGCTTATCCTTGCCAGCCTCAACATACTCTCTGGTAGCCTTGGCAAATACAAGCTGAAGCTCTGTATTTACATTGATCTTTGAAACGCCCAGAGAAATGGCCTTCTTGATCTGATCCTCCGGAATTCCGGAACCACCGTGAAGTACCAGTGGAAGATCCGCACCGATCTTTTCCTTAATTGCTGCCAGAGTATCGAAAGAAAGACCTGCCCAGTTCTCAGGATAGATACCGTGGATGTTTCCAATACCTGCAGCAAGGAAATCAACGCCGAGGTCTGCAACTCTCTTACACTCCTCCGGATCCGCACACTCGCCCATGCCTACAACACCATCTTCTTCACCGCCAATGGCACCAACCTCAGCCTCGATAGAAACGCCGGCCTCATGAGCTGCCTTAACAAGCTCCTTGGTCTTCTCAACGTTCTCTTCAATGCTGTAGTGAGAGCCATCAAACATGATCGATGTAAAGCCGGCCTTGATGCAATCATAGCCGCCCTCGAATGTACCATGATCAAGATGAAGAGCAACCGGAACGGTAATTCCAAGTTCTTCATCCATAGCCTTAACCATGGCAGCAACGGTCTTGAAACCGGTCATGTACTTGCCAGCGCCCATTGATACACCCAGAATAACCGGGGACTTTGCTTCTTCACAAGCGAGAAGAACAGACTTTGTCCACTCAAGGTTATTGATGTTGAACTGTGGTACTGCATAATGACCAGCGAGGGCCTTCTGAAGCATTTCCTTAGCATTAACTAACATATATATACCTCCTAGATATTTAGATCATATATATTTCTTCATGAAAACATCGTCAATATATTAACACATTGTAGAATCTTTCACAAGCGGAACTTCACAGGAAAGCAGTATACATATCTATTATACAACACAGACCGCAAATTACATCTTAAAAAGGAAGTTCTCCACAATTCCTTCCATATCCCGGATTTCACCAATGGTGTTGTGCCGGATCGGATCCGTACGTACCTCACTGACTGCCTTCGGTTCTGCTACACCGGAAAGCGCAGAAAGCTCATCGATCACGGCAAAAACATCATCCCTCTTTCCATTCCGTCCAAGTGCAGTAAGCACAACCGGAGCAAATTTAAACGGGCTTGCTGTCGAGGCAATCACGGTTTTCGTTGTATCACCGGACTCTGCCCGATAGCGATCATATACGGTCTTCGCCACCGCTGTATGCGGATCGATCACATACCCTGTATTCTTTTGTAAGGTGCAAATTGTTTCAGAGACTTCCTGCTCTGATGCGGAGCCTCCGACAAAATCTTCCATAAAACGCTTCATTTCCTCTGTGACGGAATAAGCGCCCTTGGTCTTTAAGTTCTCCATGAGTTCTGCCGTCTTTCCGGTATCCCGGCCGCAGGACAGATAGATCAGCCGCTCCAGATTACTGGAAATCAGAATATCCATAGACGGACTGCTGGTCAAAAGGAATGGACGGTTCCGGTCATAGGATCCTGTCGCAAAGAAATCCGTAAGAACTTTGTTTTCATTTGATGCGCAGACAAGCTTTGCCACCGGCACACCCATATGCTTTGCAAAATATGCAGCCAGAATGTTGCCGAAATTACCGGTCGGAACACAGACATTGATCGCTTCACCGGCTTCAATTTCACCGGCATTCAAAAGCTGGCCGTACGCATAGACATAATATACCACCTGCGGAATAAGACGACCGATGTTAATGGAATTTGCAGAACTCAATACCACACCGCGTTCCTTCAGACTCTCGGCAAATTCATGATCACCAAAAATCTGCTTCACGCCGGTCTGGGCATCATCAAAGTTGCCCCGGATCGCAGCCGCATGTGTATTGCGTCCCTTTTCGGTCCGCATCTGCAGCTCCTGGAATTTGGAAACACCGCCGTATGGATAGAAAACAATGATTTCGGTTCCCGGCACATCCGCAAATCCGGCCATTGCGGCTTTTCCGGTGTCACCGGAAGTTGCCGTAAGAATCACAATACGGTCCTGGCAATGGTTTTTACGGGCACTCGTGACCATGAGGTGCGGCAGAATAGACAGTGCCATATCCTTGAAAGCGATGGTCTTTCCATGAAAAAGTTCAAGAAAATAGGCATTGTCCTTCTTTACCAGCGGAGCAATGCGGTCTGTATCGAACTTCGCATCATACGCATGTGCAATACAGTCCCGGAGTTCCTGCTCCGTAAAGTCCGTAAAGAATTCCTTCATGACCTCATACGCGAGATCCTGATACGACATACGGGCAAGCTCCGTGAGCGGTTTTCCGAGCGTCGGCAGAGTCTCCGGCATAAAAAGACCGCCGTCTGCGGCAAGGCCTTTTAAAATCGCCTGGGAAGCCGTGATTCCGGCCTCTCCACCTCGAGTTGAACTGTAAAGCATAGCGTTTCCTCCTTCATTGTCCGTAATCTTTAGCTGCAGTCAGCTGCTGTGCCCTGACCCAGGATGTACTATGATTGGTTCGATTCTTCCATTTTACTGTTCGCCAAGCAGGCTTTCGATCTTTGTCTTCATAAGGTCAAAGGCTACATCATTCATACCGCTGTTGATCACAATGTCGGCCTTTGCCTTTGTCGGCTCAACATAGAGATAATGCATCGGCTTTACGGTTGTGAGATACTGGTCGGAAATATCTTCAACATGGCGTCCGCGTTCTTTTACATCACGGATGATACGACGGATGATACGCTCGTCGGCATCGGCCTCCACATAGATCTTGATATCAAAAAGAGAACGAAGCTCCGGATTTTCCAGAACCAAAATGCCTTCTACAATGATGATTTTGGAAGGTTTTAATTCCGTTGTCTCCTTCGTACGGTTATGCTCTGCATAGTCATAAATCGGACACTGTACTGTCTCGCCCCGACGAAGAGCCTTTAAATGAGTGATCAGAAGATCGGTCTCGAATGCATCCGGATGATCGTAGTTTTCCTTCTGACGAACTTCAAACGGAATGCCATCATTCGACTTATAGTAATTGTCATGGTAGATTACCGTAACCCGGTCACCGAATTCATTTTTTAAACGATTCGTAAAGGTTGACTTACCGGATCCTGAACCACCTGCGACACCAATCATGATACAACTCATTATCTTACCTCTTTTCGAACTGCAACAAGAAATAACGAAACCTGATAGCAGTAATACATTTAATCTATAACAAAAGTTTTTTCAATTTATAACATACTATAACCGGAATTTCAATGAACACGTCTGCAGAATCCCCATTCTCCGGGTCTTGTTTCTCATTAAAAACCTTTTTCTATCTATATATAAATCTGCGTATAAATCTTTTTAAAGCTCCCATAAAAGAAGTATACCACAGTTTCCGGAAAGAAACTTAAGTGGTACGATCGTTAAGTCGATATTCTTAATACACGGCTTCCCATTAAGCCATCGTACTATCATGATATTCTGCCCACATCGGTACCGGATTTTCCGGATTCCCGACCGAAGCGTTCATAAAAAAGGAGCGTGTTATGCCAAACTGGTTAAATGATGCTGTTTTTTACGAAATCTACCCGCAGTCCTTTCTCGATTCCAACGGTGACGGAATCGGAGATCTGAACGGTATTACAGAAATGCTGGATTATCTGAAGGAAGAGGGCTTCAATGCCATATGGCTGAATCCCTGCTTTGATTCCCCGTTTAAAGATGCCGGCTATGACATTCGTGACTATAAAAAAGTAGCCGAGCGCTACGGCAGCAACGAAGATCTTATAAATCTTTTTCACGAGGCCCACGAACGCGGCATTCATGTTCTCTTGGATCTGGTTCCGGGGCACACATCGGAAGAGCATCCATGGTTCCGCCAGTCCCAAAGTCAGGAAATGAATCCCTACTCCAACCGCTATATATGGACGGATTTCTGTTTCCGTCCGGCAGCCGGATACCCGTTTATTTCCGGTGAATCCGAGCGCAGCGGCGCTTACATCCTGAATTTCTTTAAATGCCAGCCGGCTTTGAATTATGGTTTTTTACACCCGACGGAGGAATGGCAGTTTCCAATGGATCATCCGGACTGCATTGCCACAAGAGAATCCATGAAGGATATCATGCGTTTCTGGCTTGAACAAGGCTGCGACGGCTTCCGCGTGGATATGGCTTCTTCTCTCGTGAAGGGCGACGACGAGCAGAAAAGCGGAACTTCTCTGTTATGGAGAAATGTCCGTAAATGGCTCGACATCCATTTTCCGAATGCTGCTCTGGTCAGCGAATGGGGCAACCCGGTGCAGGCATTGAACGCCGGATTCCATATGGATTTTATGCTCAATGAACCCGGCCGCGGATATAACCGTCTCACCCGGGATTACCAGAATCACAGCCGGAAAATCATTCTGGCCCGGGACGGCTTCATTGGCGACGATTCCCCACGACCGATTCTGGAAGATCATTCCTACTTCCGTGCCGATTCCAATACCGACGCCCTTCCTTTCCTGCAGGAATACATGAGAGATTACGAAACCACAAAATCTCTCGGCTACATCAGCCTGATCAGCTGCAATCATGACACCGTACGTCCGAGTTACAACATGAATACACGGGAATTGAAACTGTTTTACAGTTTCCTTCTCAGTATGCCGGGTGTGCCGTTTATGTATTACGGTGATGAGATCGGTATGCGCTATCAGAATCTGCCAAGTAAAGAAGGCGGCTATTTCCGTACCGGTTCCCGTACGCCGATGCAATGGGAGCATACACCGAATCTGGGCTTCTCCGAAACCACCATTACGAGCAGTCTCTACCTTCCGGTGGATCCGGCACCGGACGCGCCGACCGCGGAAGATCAGATTACGGATCCGGACTCTTTACTGAATTCCGTACGGGCTATGACCACACTTCGACATCAAATATCGGATTTAAAAGCCACACCAAATCTCCGCATCCTCTATGCCGAAAAGGGGAATCCGCTTTGCGTTTTCCAGCGGGGTCATCTGATCATTGCCATGAATCCGTCTATGGAAACGAGAGACCTTATTCTGTCCGATGAGCAGATCCATGCAACACAAAAACGGCTCGGAATCGAAAAATCAGAGATCCGCTTCCCGGATAACAGCGGAAAACTCCTGTACAAAGTGGGAAACGGCACTTATGACGTTTCTGCGCAGTATCTCCATATCGAGCCGCAGAGTTTCGTCATCTTCCAGTAACCCGGTTCCGGAAATATCCGTGTAAAAATTATCTGTGCCTATGTAAAATATACCTACAGACATAAAAAAACGAGGCCGAAGCCTCGTTTTTTTTATATCTGCATTCCCGTCTTTATTCCGGCATTTTTTTGCGCCGTACGCGATGCGGACGGAGTCCCCATTCGCTGACATAGACCATCACGATCGACGCCAGAATCATGAATCCCAGTATTCCAAGGACGACCACCCGGAGCCGGAGACCTCCGCCGATGGAAGCACGAAAATAGAACAGCAGAAAGAATAGAACATAACTCACAAAAATCGCAACATAGGATACTGCTACCGCCGGCGCCGTCGTTAAAAAAAACGTGCTGGCCGTGATCCCCACCGCCGCGCAGTATAAAGCAGAACAGCCATATACCAGAAGCAAAAGGATTACCTCACGAAATGTCACGCCGCCATACAGAAAGACCGTTGCCAGGACCGGAAGCGCCGTCACAATCAGCAAAGCCAATGTGCTCATGGCACCCATAAGTTTGCCGATCACAATATCTTTCGTCCGAAGCTGCGTTGTAAACAACAGACTGAGCGTTCGTCTCTCCCGCTCTGCCGCCACCGCGGATGCCGAAAGGGCCGGTGCGATCAACAGGATAAGAAACAGTTCCACGGCGGCTGCCACATAATAGACCCGAAGGAAATTCATATAAGAAATTTCTCCCGAATTCTGCGCACTGATCGCGATAAAAGAAATATTTGCCAATGCAAGCACTGAAAGCCCTCCGTTTACTGCCGTGATCAAAAAAGGCAGCATCAGACTGCGCGCACTGACCAGCTCATCCTTCCTGTAAATCGGACTCCGCTTCATAGTAGGTCACCCTCCTTTCCTCACGAGCACCCGTAAGCTGCAGGAACAGCGACTCCAGGTTTCCCTTTTCCCGATGAAATGACCGCACCGGGACATTGGCCGTAATCAGTCGTCGGAGAAGCGCCGCCTCTTCCTCCGCCGATCCCACATACGTAATGAGAATATCCCGGTTCCGGATACTGATGGAGCGGACTTTCCCGTCTGCCTTTAACGTCTCCATTGCCTTGGATACCGCTCCCGCTACCGATATGGTAATCGGATTGGACGCATTGACTTCTTTCAGCACTTCCTGCAGCCGCCCTTCCATTACCATATGCCCATGATCGATAATGCCAATGTCGGTACAAAGCTCGGCAATATCCGTCAGTATGTGTGATGAGATCAGAATCGTCTTGCCCGCTTCGGCCAGCTCCAGCATAATCTGGCGGAACTCCTCCCGCGTTGTCGGATCCAGCCCTGCTGTCGGCTCATCCAGAATCAAAAGTTTCGGATCATGAATCAGCGCTCGGGCCAATGACAGTTTCTGCTGCATTCCACAGGACAGTGAATCCATAAATTGATTCTGCCGATCCTCAAGCCCAACGAGATCCAGAAGCATCTGAATCCGCCGCTTCACCTTTGGCCCGGAAAGTTCATAGCAGGATGCAAAGAAATCCATATATTCCTGCACCCGGAGATTCGGATAGGAACCCAGCACATCCGGCACATAGCCGAACCGTCGTTTCATACGGCGCACCACAGATCCGGCTTCCATATCGTCAATGGAAACCACGCCCTGATCCGGAAAATCCAGTCCGCACATCAAACGGATTGCCGTGGTTTTACCGGCACCGTTCGGGCCGACAAAGCCATAAATCGCTCCGTCCGGAACCTGCATGGAAAGGTCATCCAGCGCGAGAACATGTCCGTATTGCTTTGTTACATGATCAAACCGCAGCATTACTGCTCCCCTCCTGTCGTATTGCCCGTTACCGGTTTTGTTTCGGTTTCGGTTTCTTTCGTTTCCGAAACATCCTTTTCCGATGCCGTCGATTCCGCAGTCGCATTCTGCTGGAGCTCCGCCGGTTCCTTCGCAGGCGTCGCCTGTTTCTTCACTTCCCCGGCATTTACCGTAAGCATCGGCAGATACAAACGGACATTGACATCGGTATTCCGCTCCAGAGGAACATAACGAATGGTAAGCACATTCTCCGCATCGAGATACGGTGCGAGCTCTTCGGCGGTCAGTTTGCCGCTGCTTACATCCATACTGTCAAATCCGCCGGTGTTCGTATTATAAAAGTCCAGCGAACCGGCGAAAGGCAGAATCCGTCCCACCGGATCCGTCGTCGTTGCCGCAACGCTCTCGGTGTGCAGACTTTCAATGCTTAAACCGTTAATGTTCTCATCCTCTCCCAAATGATACCGCAGTTCCACCGGAACCGTGCCGGAAATAGTATTGGTCTTATAATCATAATCACCGGCCTGTACCTCCGGATCCTGGAACAACGCCTGGAAGCTGTAGTTTCCGTCTACCGTACTGTTCACCGGAAGTGACGAAACCACCATGGTAATACCATAGCTTTCAATGTCTTCGTCACTCGTAAAGCTCGGACTGCTTTCCCGCACAAATCCCACCAGTCTTGCACCGGAAAAGAATCCCGGAAGATAGTTCCGGAGATAATATGACAGGAAATTCTGCCCGTTTCCAGCCGTTACATGCGCCGCAATATCATCATTGGCACCGACCGGAACACTTTCGAGCGCATAATTTTCCAGCTTGACCACCTGGCCGGCATCCAGCGTTCCGATCTTCACCATCCGTCCATACATGAGAATGGCCGCATCGGTCAAAGACTCTGTGGTATGGTTCACCAGTGTTCCGCTGAGTTTTCCATCCGTAATGGTAAGGTCAGCCTGAAAGCTGCCTTCTGTATTCGGCATTTTGTTATCGAGCTCGAAATAACGTGCAGAAAACGGTTTGCTGTTTGCAATATAGATTTCTGTTTTGTCACGTTCATTGTTGATACAGGTCCGGGCCGTTTCCGTACTGTTGCTGATGTTCGTAATATCGCCGTTATAATCAGAACCTTTCAAGACCGGTTATACGTAGTACTCCGTCTTTACATTCAACACATAATCATCACTGTACGGAGACCGTAGATTGATAAAATCCTTTTCATCGATACGGCTGTCGGAAATATCCTTAAGTCTTGCATAAGTAAGGAAGGTTCCCTGAAAACGTGTGCTGAATCCCATAACCCATATGAGCACCGTTGTAAGGATTGCCACCAGTGTGACCGACAGACGATACAGTCTGAGTATGCTGTGCTCCCGCATATAGAAATACAATCCGGGGCCGATCAGAAGCACATAACAGCAAAGGGCTACGGTATACAATGCCGGCGTCGGGATCTTCCGGAGATCGCTGAGACTCATCAGCGACTGTATGTCCCAGTACTGACGAAGCGTCCGTTCGGAAGCAGAAACCGACAGCGTATCCAGTCGGCCCTTTCCCAGAATGCGACTGAACAAGGTATCTACATACGACACCTGATCCGTCGCAAACCGCTGCATATCACAAAAATCATAGCCGCAGACGGCAATGAGACCGGCGCCGGTCGATATCACACTGACCACCGGCGTCTCATCATTAAAGATCACTTCCCGGCCGCCGTTCAGATAAACCGGCGAACAGGCCAGCTTCCGCTGCTGCTCACTTTCATCCTCCAGGTTCATATTCAGCTTCATCTGCTCGGGTTTCAGCGTTTGCCGGAAGAGATCCGTAAAATACGGATTGACCGCCGTCTCCCCCATAGCACCGGTACCGAGAATCAGATAGCCGCCCTTCTGTACCCACAGGCGAATAGCCTTGGCTTCCGAAGCATCCATCTTTTCCATGGTGTAATGCGAAATGAGCAGAACATCCAGCTGATCCAGCGCCGTTTCCTCTGTCGGGAGATGATCCGGATCAAGCTTTACCGTCCGGGTCCGAAGAATACCGTCGTTAATACCGACTCCGTTCAAATAGGACAAAGCCGCGCTGTTTTCTGAAATAAGTCCGATGATGAGCTCCGCGTCCGATCCGGAAACATCCAGACCGATTCGCCTCGACCCCAGTACCGCTCCATCCCGGTCTTCTGCCGTGACAAGGAGCTGGTTAACACCGGAGCTCAAAGAAATCGTCACATTCATAGTATCGCTGGACTTGCCTTCCACGATCTTCGGATAACGATATTCGTATACACTCTTTTTTGACTCCACCATATAGACATGGATGGTTCCCGAAAAGACACGGTCTTCCGTATTGTCAATTCCAATGGTTAACGGGAGAAAACGTCCGGCCTTGGCTGTATTCTGATAGCCATAGGTCACAGAAAGATCAATGATATCTGCAAATGCCGTCATGGAAAGGGCATGCAGAAAGAATATAAAGAATCCCAGGCCCAATAATCCCCTGCGGAATCCAGCCCGATTCTGATAAATCAACGCAGCCACCGATGCACCGGCTCTGTGGACTTTACTAAACAAACTATTCATGGACTAACGCTTCCTTTGATCGTTTTCCGGCCGCCCCTTTCGGCTTTGCCGGATTCCCGTGCACACCTTTGCTTGAATGTTTTTTCTTTGCATTCGGCATGCCGGAGGACGTACTGTTCTGTTTTACGACCTTCAAACCGTTGGAGGTCTCAAAATTCTCACGATCCTCTTCAAAGTGAATTCTAAGCTTTACCGTAAATACCGTGCCGCTCAGATCCGAAGAAACGGATACCGTACCATGATGCATCTCCGTAATATTTTTTACGATTGCAAGACCCAGGCCTGTACCGCCGGGACCATTGGCATTGGTGCGGGAATGGTCGGTGCGGTAAAACTTGTCAAAGATCAGCGGAAGTTCTTTTTCCGGAATGATATAGCCATAATTCACGATCTTTACCGTAACGGTTTCGGCATCCGAACGCAGCCGGACATTGACGCGTTTTCCTTCCTTGCCGTACTTGATCGCATTGTTGATAAGATTGTCAAAAAGGCGGGCCAGCAGATCGCCGTCGGCCTCAATGACCTGATGGTCCTTTGCGGAAATGAATTCGTAGCTCAGGCCGTTTTTCTGAAAATTCGGATAACTTTCCTCCAGAAGCTGCGCCAGCAATTCAACCACGTCCACCTTCGTAACATTCATATTGACATGTCCATACGAAAGCTTGGTGAAACCGAACAGCTCTTCGATCAGCTTCTGCAGTCGCTGGGACTTCTGATAGGCAATATCCAGATATTTCCGCTGCATCTCCCGGGACAGGCCGCGGCTCTCCTCTTCGGAGCGGTTCAGATCCTTTCGGAGAAGATCCAGATATCCGATGATCGATGTGAGCGGCGTACGGAGATCATGGGCAACGTTTGTAATCAGATCCGTTTTAGACTGCTCAGACGTACGCTCCTTCTCAATCAGTGCCTGAATGTCTTTTTCCATTCGCGTAATGTTTTCCGCGATTTCGGAAAGCGTTCCTTCTCCCTCAACATCCAACGGTGTCGAAAGATCCCCCTCCGAAATCTGCTGTACAGCCCGTGCGATACTCTCGATATCCCGCGCGGTCTTTCGCTGCAGCAGAAACAGCAAAACGGAAAAGAAAATAATTCCAAGCAGAACAAAAAGCAGGACACTGACCGTCGAACCAAAGGCAAAACGCTGTACAGCCGGCGATTCATTTCCTGTCTGATATAAATAACGTGTAATATTTGTGACATTGGTCACGAGAAACGCTTCCACGACGGATGTGGTTACCGCGCTGATGCCGATGTTTGTGACAAGCTGCGTCATATAGTCCCGGCCGCTGCTGCCATGCGAAGATCCAGAAGGCTCCGCTTTCTTTCCGCTCTGTTTCCCGCTCTCGTGATCGTCAAATGGAAGATTGTCCATACTATGATCCGGTTTTATTTTTCAATCTTGTAGCCAACACCCCAAACCGTGGTGATGATCTTGTTTTCCCGCGCGTCTTCTTTCATTTTTCCGCGAAGACGACGGATGTGCACCATAACGGTATTGTTGGCTTCATATACCTTTTCGTTCCAGACCTTTTCAAAAATCTCGTCTGTAGAGAATACCTTGCCCGGGTGCGATGCAAGAAGGAACAAAATATCAAACTCAATCGGTGTAAGCTTAATATCTTCCCCATCAATGATGACCTTATGATTATCCTTGTTAATGGTCATATTACGAATCGTAATCTCATTGTTTGCAAAGCTGCTGCTCGCATTCGGATTCAGCTGGGTATAACGACGAAGCTGAGACTTAACACGTGCTGTAAGCTCCAGCGGATTGAACGGCTTCGTAACATAATCGTCCGCCCCTCCGGTAAGACCCATGATCTTGTCAAGATCTGTGGACTTGGCCGACAACATGATTACCGGGATATTCGACTTTTCACGGATCTTCCGGCACATCTCGAGACCATTCATTCCCGGCATCATGATGTCGAGAAGTACAAGATGAATCTCCTGTTCATCCAGGATCTTCAATCCATCCTCTGCATTATAGGCCTTAAAGACTTTGTAACCGTCACTGACAAGATAAATCTCGACAAGCTCTGCGATTTCCTTCTCATCATCGACTACCAGAATATTGATCTGTGGCATAGTTATTCTCCTTCTAGCATTTTATATATTTCTTTCCTTTAATAACATCCCAGGATGCGAAGTTCCGTGGTCTGATCCTGCATACCGTTTAAGACATTGATGATCTTCGGTTCGTCCAGACGACCTTCAATATCCACAAAGAAACGGTACTGGAACGGCTTTTCCGGAATCGGACGGGACTGAATCATGAGCATGTTCACATCGTTGAAAACGAAATTCCCGAGAACATTATATAACGCACCGGGTTTATGTGCCGTTTCAAAACAGAGACTGATCTTTCGGGCATTCTCCGTATAGCTTTTCTGCTTTCCGAGAATTGCAAAACGGGTGGTATTGCTCTTGGACTCATTCACCTCATACTGCATCACACGAAGACCATAAATCTCGGCAGATCGTACGGAAGCCAGGGCAGCAATGCCCGGATCCCGGCGGTCCCGCACCAGTCTGGCTGCTACGGCGGTATTCAGAACCGGTACCGGCTTGATCGTCGGATGATTTTCAAAAAAGGTCCGGCACTGTCCCAAGGCCTGCGCATGGGAATATACTTCCCGCAGACCGGAAATCGATGCCCCGTCCACACTCATCAGTGCATGGGCAACCGGAAGATCCAGTTCTCCTATAATGCTGAGTTTCGGATAACGAAGCAGCAGATCAAAATTGTCCGTGACTGCTCCGTGACTGGAATTCTCAATCGGAAGCACCGCATAATCCGCTGCATCGGCCATCACCTGATCCAATGCGTCTTTCCAGGTCTCCACGTGAGAATAATCGGTCTCCTGCTGCGAGTTTTTCGTAAAAAACTCCCGTGCGGCAATTTCGGCATAGGCGCCCTCCACGCCCTGATACACAACCTTCACGCCATCCTGCTCTGTCTTAATACAGGACCCGGCTTTATGATATTCGGTGTCAAACGTCTTTCCCTGCTCCGTCATGATGGAGAGCTGCAGGCGTCTGGAAATATTCATCATCTGCTGATACAGCTCACGGATCGCTTTCTGATCAAAATCCGTATCCAGATAGGATGCAACCGTATCCAGCTTTTCCGCCTCACGCTTCGGATCAAAAACCGCTTTTCCGCTTCCGATCTTCACTCGCGCTACTTCTGCGCAAAGATCCATCCGTTTTTTGTACAGCCGGGTGATTTCCTGATCGACTTCATCCAGCTGATCCCGTATCTCAAGAAGTGTCATTCCTTCTCCTTCATCTCGCGAATATAACCAGCCATTACGTTTCTAGTATAACTGCCGAGGTGTTTTCTTTCATCCTCCCCCAGCGTTTTCGGATCGATCGGTGTACCGATGCGGATTTTAACATGCTGCGGTACGATCTTAGGAAAGTGGGCTTCCAGGATTTCTCTGGTATGAATCATGGCAACCGGCACAATGCGGCAGCCTGTTTTCTCTGCGATTTTAAA